>CALARM010000923.1 GCA_937888925.1 uncultured Synergistia bacterium
GAGTTTTTTCAGGTCATACTCCAGTTTCATATATATATCTCCTTTCAGCATGTGAAAATGTTGTGTAAAAATAAATATATCATATATCGAAAAAGATGGCAATTATAGCGTACCCTGTTTATGGCAATATCTTTTTCATTTCTTCCCCGGTAAGACGGTTCTGTTCAAGAAGAGTTCTGTATAATTTATTCAGATATTTCCGGTTTTCTTCCAGCAGTTTGAATGCTTTTTCTAGCTGTTCTCTTATGATTCTGTCTATTGCTCCTTTTATCTCTATCGAAAGATTATCATCATAATCTTTACCCATCGACAAAAATCCAAAATCTTTACTCATACCAAATTCTAAAACCATCATTCTGGCCAGAGAAGTTGCTTTTTTCAGATCTTCCGATGCCCCTGTCGATAGGCCTTCTTCTTCGCCATAATAAATTATTTCAGATGCCCTTCCTCCCATGGCTTCACAGATTCTCTGTTCCAGTTCCGGTTTCGTATATATTACCATGTCTTCATCTGATTCTCTTTCCACATATCCTCCCGCATAGCCTCTGCCTATAATGGTAATCTGCACAGGAGGGTTTCCTCCGAGCCATGCTATGAGGGCATGGCCTGCTTCATGGCGGGCAATTCTTTTTAATATGGATGGAGATGGCATGGCTTTTACATCTCCCATACGGATTTTTTCAAAGGCTTCTTTCAATGATTCATCTGTAAGAGCAGTTCCCTTTTCTGCTGCCATAACGGCACCTTCCTGGATGATACGCTCCAGATCCGATAGAGTCATGCCTGTCGATTGTTTCGCCATGTTTTCTATTACTTCTAGGGAAATGCTGCTGTTTTTACGGTTTTTGAGGGATTTTTCTATATAAAGCAACCTGGCAGACCTGTCAGGTTTTTCCATTGCTATTTCCCTGTCAAATCTTCTTCTCAGAGCAGAATCCAGGTTTTCTATCAGGTTTGTTGCGGCCAGTAAAATTACAGGCCTGTCGGAAGCATTTTTGAAACCATCCATTTCCGTAAGCAGTGCATTTAATGCAGATTCTTCGGCTCTAGCCGCCCCTCCGGGACTGCCGGCACGTTTTATGCCTATAGAGTCTATTTCATCTATAAATACAATGGAAGGAGCATAACGTCTGGCACGGTCAAAAAGATTTCTTATATTCTGAGGGCCGCTGCCCTGCCATATTGTTATAAAATCTGTTGCCGAAGATTCGATAAAAGCACAGTCTGACTCACCTGCCAGAGCTTTTGCAAGCATAGTTTTTCCCGTCCCCGGAGGGCCTGTCAGAAGAATTCCTTTCGGAGGTCTTATTCCAAGGGAGCTATATTTCCGTGGATTTTTAAGCCATTTCACTATAAACTGCAGTGCTTCTTTTGCAGAGGTGGCGCCGATTATATCTTCAAATTTTATGTCCGGTCTTTCCACGTCATTTATTAATTCTGATGCATCGGAAGCTTCCATGACACGGACAAGGCGAAAATCCCTCAGTTTTACGGAAAGTTTTTTCTTCTTTTTGTCCATATATGGCACAGTATCGAAGGTAAGAACCTTTTTTTCTCTAACGAGTTCAGATGCTTTTTTCTCCCGGTAAAGACGGATATTTACAGAACTGAGATTTGTTATAAATTGATTTTTCTTTACCTCCCTGTCAGGACAGGCACTGTCTATAAAATCTGTTTCTATTACCCCTCTTGCACCGCCGGAACGGAGACAGGAAAAAAATAATTCCTCATCTACCGATTTTCTCAGGATTTTGCCCGGATCATATCCGGGTGTTATGATTCTGGTTTCTCCTTCTCTGTATTTTTTTTCTTTTTTATGTATAATAGACATAAGATAGACGGGAATTTGAGGAAACTTGCTGTGAATTTTTCTCAGAATATGTCTTCCATGTTCCAGTGATCTTGCAGAAAGAGGAGTAAAATCCTGTCCCTGAATCAGTGTATTTATATGACCTGTTTCTTCCGGGTTATCACTGTTTACCCACAGATCGAGCAACACCATGTTAATATCCTGTGACGACAGTACATCTACTGCTTCTTCTTCCGTAAAAACATTGAACCATTCCAGTTCATCTGTCCTGTACATATCGCTTATGTCCCTGTTTGCCACAAAAAGGATCTTTAATTTTTCAGATGGTTCATAAAGGGACTTTATCTCAGGTTTCATAAGGAACTGATTCTTTTCAGGCTCAAATCTGATAGTCTCTATTTCACTCAGTACTTCTTCCAGTTTATGTTTTTCATAGAGACTGCAAAACTTGAAAAGTTCCGTTTTTATAAATTTTTCAGTTTCTGCTTTGAGTCCTCTTGCATCAACGGGATGACCTTCCCTGAGAACAAGCGACAGAGGCAGAAGTTCATCATGAGAAAATTGCTTATTATATTCTTTTGAAAGAAGTTCTTCTGTGCGGATAATAGATTCTTCACTGACTTTTTTTAGTTCATTTACACCCAGATAATTGAACATAACAGGGTAGCCGCGGGAGAAACGGGAGCAGAGGGCGGAAGGAAATACACTGTTTCCTGTGATAGGATTTTTTTCCTGACCTAAAGCACTCAGGACGGTCTTTCTGTGATACGACGAATTGGCCAAACTTATACCGGTACGGTTTTGATTTTCATAGAGGGATTTTCCTGCATTTGTTGTAAATACTATAATAGTATCCCTGAAACTTACTTCTTCCCCTGTATAATGATCTTCAAGGATTCCTCTGTCTAAAATTCCGTAAAACAGATGAATTGTATTTAAATGGGCTTTTTCAATCTCATCAAAGAGAAGAAATGCATCGGGATTGTTCTTTACAAAACCTGTAAGAAGGCCCTGTTTCGCCCCTGCATAGGTTCTGGGAAATCCTGTAAGTTGATTGTGTTGCTGATGGTCGGAATAAAGTGTCATGTCAAAGGTTTTAAAGGGACGGGAAAGATGGCCGGCACAGAGTGAAGCCATATATGTTTTCCCCACACCGGGAGGACCGGCGAAAATAAAGACTGCTACAGGGCTTTTTCTGTCTTTATCACCTGAAAGAAGAAAGGCATTATAAAACCCTTCTATACAATCCTGCACTGCATGGGACTGACCGAATATGTTAGATAAAAGTTCGGATCTTAAATTCTGTAATTTTCTAACCAGAAACGGAAGGGATGTTACCTTCACCGCATGATCTTCTTCAGGTTTTTCTTCTTCCTCTTCTTTAAATCTGTCTACAAAAAGCCTGTCAGAAATAACCGGTTCATTTTTCTTTTTCTTTATTTCCACTCCTGTTTTTACCAATACATCGGTAATTATCGGAGAAGGATCTGTCATTAAAAGTTCCAGTAAATGGATAGATGTATAAACCTCTATGTTTTTACTTTTTGCGAGTTCTTCCAGTTTCTCAAAATCTTTTCTTGAATCTTTCGATCTATGAAGAGTTCTTTTGTCTCCGTAAGGATAACCGCCGTAGCCAAGCTTTCTTCTCAGATTTCTTCTTATGGGAGTGCTCATGTCTGGAACTGTGATACCATATGACAGGAGATTTTCTAAAAGTGATTTCCTTTCTTCTGAAAGAAGTTTTATAAGCTCCGGATACTGGGCAATTATTTCAAACTGACTTTCTTTCATCTCTGCAAATTTCAGAAGACCTGTGAAGAAATGTTCCCTTTCTATATGTTCAAAATCAGCTATTAATGCTTCTTTTGACGCAACAGACCATATTATCTGGATACCTATGCTTGATTTCATAAGTTCGTGAAGGGTGAAG
>CALARM010000924.1 GCA_937888925.1 uncultured Synergistia bacterium
ATTATAACAGGTATTATAATCCATGCAAGATTAATTTTGGAAGGCTTTTTCGGTTCATCTTCTGCAACTTCACCAATTATATCATCCAGAGGCTCTACTATTTTAGCTTTACTACCTTCTATTTTCTTTCTTTTTTCTTCTATTTTCTTACTTTCTTCAGTAGAAGTATCAAGTTCAAAGAAATCAAAACCTTTAATGGTTTCTCTCACTTCCTGAATAAGCGGACGATCTTCAGGATGTACATTTACACATTTGAAAATAAAGTTTTCTACCTTATCTGAAATAAAAGGTTTTGTATCTTTTATAGATTTAAATTCATAGGGATATTCCTCCGGATTAATACCGGAAAGAAGGTAATAAATAGTAACACCGAAGGCAAAAATATCTGCTTTAGTATTGGTAAAATCCACACCCTTCTGTTCAGGAGCAGAGTATCCCAGAGTTCCCCTGTATTCAGACGTACTGTCCGGATTAATAATAATTCTTCCCATACCATAATTTATAAATTTCAGACTATCGTCTTCGGCAACCATAATATTGGAAGGTTTCAGATTTATAAAAGCTATAGGGAAAGGTTTTTTATTATGGGAATAATACATGGCATCACATATATTCGATATAGTTTTAAATATCTGTTTTGCACTCAGAGATTTCCCTTCTTTTTTATATTCTGATAAAATTTCTTCCAGTGGCTTACCCTGTACAAATTCCATAACAACAAAAAATCTGGCACCTTTTTTTTCATCTATATCAAAAAAGTAATCATAGATTTTTGTTAAAAAAGGATGACTCATATCCTGAAGAAAAGAAGCAATTCTCTTAAGCATATTCATAGCTTCCTGAAGACCGCTCACATTATTACAATCAGAAAGAGAATACTGTATTTCCTTAATTGCCCTTGAAGCAAGGTCCTTATTTTTTTCCTTTAAATCTGTTACCCTGTAAACACAACCATAACAGTCGGAATGTATTAATTCCAGTATCTTATATCGTTCATTTAACTTTGTGTCTTTAGGCAAAGGAGAAAATATAGGAGAAGATTTTGCTTTCTTTTTATAAGATGCAATCTTCTTTTCTTTCCAGTCAGGAGGGATAACCACTGCCGGAGCAACAGGTTTCTGTATTTCTCTCTCTTTTTGCTCCTCATCAGAAACCTTTTTGGTAACCATAGTCTTCCTTTTAGGAAGCGCGGAAATCACCGGTTCCGGCGCAACTTCTTTAACAGGTTTTTCTTCTTCCTTTTTCTCTTCACCTTCAAGTTTTTTTCCCAGAACCTGTTCAATAGTCTCACGGGCCAGTCTCCTGGTAACAGCCTTCTTTTTAATAACTCTTTTTATGGCAGGCTTCTTCTTTACAACCCTGCGCCTTATTACTCTGGAACTGTCTCCCTCATCTGCTCCTTCTGATTTCACATCATCGGGAACCGGTTCATCTTCTACAGGAGCAGCCTTATATTCTACTATTTTTTCCTGTTCTTTCGGAGCCGGTGCAATCTTCTTTCCCAGAACCTCTTCAACACTTTCTCTGGCATGTTTTCGAACGATACCTTTTCTCTTTATAATTCTTCTTACAGGAGTTCCTTCACTCTTCTGTATATCTGAACTATCGTCCTTTGTTTCCACATCCTGAGAACCTATTACTTCACCCGGTTCACCGCCCGGTTTTCTTTTTATAATTTTCTTCCTGATTATCTTCTTCTTAACAGGCCTCTTTTCAGACAGGTCATTTTCTAGTTCGCTCATCGTTACTCCCCTATCTAATTAATTTATAGCAACCTTCACAAAGACCTTCCAGGTTATATATAAAATGAATAAAATTATATGTGTAACAATAATGTTACTGTATATTTTAAAAAAATACAAATAAAATCAACTATAATACTTCTTTACAGTCAAATAGAAATCCTCCCAAATAAGAAAAACTATCGCCAAAATTAAAGATTTTTTATTCGTCACGCGTGACGCGTGACGCGTGACGCGAGGATTTTTTAATTATTTATTCAGTCATCAAACCAGTACTTCTTTAATACTGGAAAATAATTCTCCGTTACAGGCAGCAATAAATTTCTGTCTGTAATTAACATCTTCACTGACCTCAAGAGGTTTTCCGTCCAGACGATTACAAACTCCGCCTGCTTTAGATAAAATGAAAGCACCTGAGTATAAATCATAACCGGCAAAACCTTTATTAAACTCAACAAGGGCATCTGTATCTCCAGAGGCAACCCTGCAGATTTCAAGAGGTCCTCCGTTATTAAAAATTCTGAGAGATTTAAGGATTAAATTCCTTTGCTCTCCAAGAGAAACCAGTCTCTGAGGCTTTATAGCAAAATTGGCTATAAAAGCTTCGGATAATGATTTTACTCTGGACGGAAAAATCCTTATAGGGCCATAATCATTACCTTCAATATAAGCACCGCTCTGGCTTTTACTCGCATAATAAATAATCCCGGTAAAAATATCCCCCACTACGGAAGCAAGGAACTCACCGAGAGTTTTAGAATAAAAACATATGGAAGTGGCACATAAAGGTATCCTTCTTATAGCAAGATCAGTTCCGTCAAGAGGATCTACAAAAACCATTAAATCAGGATTTGATTTTCCGACTTCAATTTCACCTGATTCTTCAGTAAGCAACAGATAGGGTACACCTACATTATTTTCCAGACCAATGATATATTCCTGTTCTGCTATAATATCTATCTTTCTCGTTTCATCTTCCGGGTCTTTTTCACGAAGATTTTCAACTTTTTCACTGGAACGGGCAGCATCAAAAAGCAACAATGGCTTTACTTCGGAAATTACTTTTTTAACTATATTCTTTGCAACATCCAGTAATACCTGATCATAATGGACACTATCGGAGAGAAAATACCTGGTAAATTTATCGCTGAAATCAGTAGGAGAAGTATAAATTTCGAAAATCTTTCTTCTCAATCCCCACACACTTGTAAGAGTAGTATCTATAATAAATCTGGCCTTTTCTTTTACCGGCATTAATATCCTCTTTTCAAGTGAAAGAGCCTCTTCCACCGATATATCCATACTCAGGATAGCAGAGAGAGGATGAAGAGAACGTCCTTCTTTGCTTAATCTTCTTATAAGCACTTCATCTGAACAGCTTAAAAACATTACAGGAGGGTTGAACAGTTCCTCAAGTGCTCTGTTAAAAGAAGACAGAAAGAGTTCGCTTTCAAGACAACTGGCTATATAAGTTCTGATATCAACATTAACTACAATTTTTTTAATTCCTCTCATGACAAGAGATTTAACATCATGAGTTATATCGTCAGGCGAAGTAGGGGAAATTGTTATAAATCCCAGTTCTTCAAGGAATCTGTTGGCAAGAGTCTTACCTGATGCAGAAAAACCTGATAATATATGTATATCTACTTTTTTAATCTCATCTTCCCAGTTTTTTTCTACCATAAATTATTTA
>CALARM010000925.1 GCA_937888925.1 uncultured Synergistia bacterium
AGATGGGTTATCATGGAAGAATAGGTGTTTTCGAATTTATGGAAATAAGTAACAGAATAAAGAAACTTATAGTAACAGGGGCAGACACAATGGAACTTACCGAAGCGGCAAGAAGTGAAGGTATGCTTACCCTGAGAGATGATGCTACAAGACTCGTAAAAGAAGGGATAACTACGTGGGAAGAAATGGTAACTGTTATATGAAGGAAGATGTAACTGTTCTCCCGAGAGGCGGTATTATCGCCAGAACATCTGCCGGCCCCGTGCAGGTCGGTGCCATACCGGAAACCATTAAAGATACGATGGTAAGAGAAGATAATGTACCTCAGGTATTTCTCATGCCGGCAAAATTATTTTCTTTTGAATATGGTATAAGTACAGCAGACTTTGAATTTCCTATTTATTATAATTTTTACATAAAAAACAGAAAGACGATCCTGGTTGGGCCGGAAAAAAACAGGGAAAAAATTATATCTGTTATAAAAGAAGCCCTCTATGGTCCTGCTCATCCTGCCATAGAACATGATTATCTGGAAGGTAAAAAATCAAAAACTTTTCCGAAACTGAAAGAGGAGATGATCTATTTTAAATTTGAGCCGAAACTCGGCAGAACTGCTGTAATGGATGATTTTATAGATTATATTCCCCTGGAAGAGGGAGAGGTTTTTAAATTCAATGACATTGAGATTATAAATCATGACAGAGAGAATTATTTAATAAAAGACAGACACGAAAATTTTCTCCTTCCGAAAGATTTTAAATTTTCAGAACATAAGCCTGGAAAGTTATTGATTGATTCCTGTTATTCTCCTCCAAATTTTGGCATTACTGTCATAGGTTCAGGTCATGGCTTTGATCCGGGCGAAAAAACTACAGGTTTTATTATATGGATTAATCGCAGGGGTATTCTGGTAGATCCTCCCGTAAATACTACAAGATGGATTAAAGAAAACAGGATAAATCCAAAGCTTATAGGAGATTTAATCCTTACACACTGTCATGCAGATCATGACAGTGGTACATTACAGAAAATCCTGGAAGAAAGAAGAATAAGACTTCATACAACTAAAACAATAAAAGAGAGTTTTCTCAAAAAATACTCTATTGTAACTGACATACCATGTAAATTCCTTGAAAAAATGTTTGATTTCCATCCTGTTGTAATAGGAAAGATTCATGAAATACTGTCAGGGAAATTTGTATTTAAATATTCTTTTCACAGTATACCAACAATATGGTTTGAAACATATTTTTATGATAAAAGCCTTGTCTACAGTTCCGATATGTTCAACCATCCTCCTTCCATAAAAGAAGTGGAGAGGAAAAAAATTATGACTGAAGCCAGAGCGGAAGAATTCCTGAATTTCCCGTGGAACCATTCCATTATAATTCATGAAGCAGGTATTCCTCCGATTCATACGCCTGTGAAATTCCTGGAAGAACTTTCTGATAAAATAAAAGAAAAACTTTATTTAATACATGTAAGTCAGAAAACTATACCGGAAGGTTCAGGGCTTAAGCTGGCGAAAAGCGGTATTGAACATACTATAATATGTGATATATCCAGAGAAGAACAGAATTTACTGGAAGAAAAAATGGATATAATATTAAACACCGACCTCTTTCGTAATCTTAATCCATTAAAAGCTCTTCCTGTTATATCGAGAGCTTATTATGAAGAATTTTCCCCGGGAGATGAAATTCTTCAGACAGGACATAAAGGTGATAAGTTTTATATTATTCACTCCGGAGAAGCAGTTGTTTCCGTAAACGGTAATCCTTTAAAGATTTACAGCACCTATGATTATTTCGGAGAAACGTCCATTATATTTAACATACCTAGAACAGCGTCCATCTATAGCAGAACTCCTCTGAAAGTTCTGGTCATAGAGCAGGAAGATCTGCTGGAATTGCTTAACCATGGCGGCATCATGGAAAGAGTCAAAAATCTGGCCATAATAAGAGATCTTGAGTCATGGCAGTTATTCAATGAGACTATATTGAAAAATCTTTCTGCCACACAGAAAACAGAATTGCAGGCTATAATGGAATATGAGCTCATCCCGGAAGATACCATTCTTATAAAAAAAGGACAGAAAGCAACAGATGCATACCTGATAAAATCAGGTACAGTAGAAATTTCTAAAGATAATTATACATATCAGCTCAGAAGAGGAGACCTTCTTTCAAAGATATCTTTTTCCCATGTTTATCCGTCCTATGATTATAACGCAATAACAACAGATACAGTAGAAACATTTAAGCTGAAAATGGCCGCATTAAAACCGGTTATGGAGAAAAATCCCGGCATAAGGGTGAAGTTGATAAAGTTAAATCCTTTAAATGAATTGTGAGTCGTGAGTCGTGAGTCGTGAAAAGTGAGTGGATACGCATTACGCATTACGCATCACGCATCACGAAAACACCCGTTACGCGTCACTATTAAAAGAATATTATGGCAGACAAAACATATTATTTCGATAAATTAGATAAATTCCATAATAAATTAAACAATTACATATCTCCTGTTTCACGGGACTGCGGAGCCTGTATAAATTGCTGTATCAATATATCTGGAAGTCATCTTTTTGTACCTCTTTACATAGATTATATAAATTATAATACAGGTGAAGAAAATTCACTGGTAAAAACATGGGAAGAGGGCATTGAAATACCGCTCTGCCCCTATATAGATTTGCTCGATAAAAAATGTGGCATTTATCAATGGAGGCCTCTGAGCTGCCGCCTCTATCCCATGATGCTTGAGAGAAGTGAAAACTCAATGTATTACAGATGTGTTTTCTTTGACCTCTATGAAAAAGATTTTTCCGACATGGAAAGCCTGCTACCTCCGGGATATAAACATGAAATAGACACAATAATAAGAGAAATTTCAAAGCTCAATGTTCAATATATCAGAGAATTTGATTCCCTGAGGCTTGAACAGTATAAAAAAGCCTATGAATACCCTGTCCCGGAAGAAGTAAGATTATTTAAATCTCTTAATATATACAGAGAAGCACTCAATAAAGTTCCGGAATCCATATGCCTGAAAACCCAGATCGCAAAAATTCATATGGAACTCAAAGACTATGACAGTGCCTTACACATGCTTGACCATATTTTAGACACAGATAAAAAGGAATGTATAGCAAAAATACTGAAGGCAAAAATATACCTCATTCTGAACAGAACGTCTGACGCCATTTCAGAGATAAAAGAAGTTATAAAAATCAACGGGTCAATTACCCAGGCCTACTATATGCTCGGTGTAATGTGCCTCCTGGATGAAAAACCTGACGAAGCTCTCGAAGCATTTCAGTCCCTTCTTAATATCAATCAACTCGCCAGATACAGATATAAGGATCTGCAGAAATTTATGAATATGTCACTCCATCCCCTCTAAAGCCTTCAGAACAGCATACTTTATATGAAAATAGGAAAGTCCGCCCTGAAGATAGGCAATAAAAGGTTCCCTTAAAGGTCCGTCTGCCGAGAGTTCAAGTGATG
>CALARM010000926.1 GCA_937888925.1 uncultured Synergistia bacterium
GGTATGTATGTTAAATTATAGACCCTTGTCCCTTCAAGTGAAGCTTCTTTTATATCTGCAGGGTTAAAATTGAAGGAGTCTGTTTCAAGTTTCCTTACATCTCTCATTCTGGCAAGAAAGATTGACACATCATCTGATACAATATTGGCGAGAGATTCCCCTCCGAACTCTGTTTTAAAATGCATTGGAAATACAATGCTTGGAGAAAGTCTGTTCACAATATCTGCTGCTTCTTTTGCAGCAATTGTAGTGAGTCCTCCTACAGGTACAAACAGAACATCTACTTTTCCTATAGTTTCATATTCTTTTTCGGATGGTATATGTCCCAGGTCTCCCAGGAAACAAAAGGAAATCTCATCCAGTCCCCAGACCAGTATGGTATTCGGCCCTTTCTTTTTCCCGAGACTTGTATCATGATATGTAGGGATTCCTTTGAATTTTACATTTTCCCCTTTTACGTTTACTTCATGTTCTTCATAAAAATCACTTGTTCTTTTTACTATTCTCGGCTTGCCTTCAGCTCTCCAGTGGGCATTATGATCGAAATGATGATGACTGAGTGTTACTATATCCGGAGCAACCTTTGGCAATGTATAAGACACATTTTTACCATAGGGGTCTGTTAATATTTTTATACCCCTTCCTGATGTTATTAGAAAACAGGAATGTCCAAGCCATCTGACTCTCATAAAAATAAAACCAACTATTTACATCTAAAGCTGGTTTTCATTCACCTGCCTTTCTAACTTAGATGTATAATATTCTATAAGATCTATCTCTCTCCCGGTGGTTAGTAAATATTATTAATAACCTACACTCGGCGTTAAAAAAACTATCTGACTTTTGTTAACTGCAAGGAAATCTACTGTATCTAGAGGAGTTTCCCCATCTAAATCATAGACTGTAACATTGGTAATAGGAAGAAAGTCAATCTTTTTATTAATCTCATCCAGAAGTCTCCCTCCTGGAATTACATGAACTTCTCCTTCCATACGATGGGTTGTTGTAAGAAGGACTACCGGTATTCTCTCTTTTGTTACTCTAACACCCAAAGATTTTACCTGGCAAAAATTTACCTGAATTTACGCCAATATTGCCAGGTTACACCTCCTTTCGTAGTTTCCCCTATAAATATTCTTTCTTAAAGAAATATTTCCTTCTGTGAAACTATAAGTTTTAAAATCAGTTACCGGTGACCGGTTAGCAGTGACCAGTTACCAGTGACCAGTGACCAGTTACCAGTTACCAGTGACCAGTGACCAGTGACCAGTGACCAGTGACCAGTGATTATTTATGTAAAATTATTATTTTCACTTTTCACTATAATCGTACACTCTTCGCTCTTCACAACTCACTTAAGCACTTCAATAATTATTTCTCTTTTTGCTTTTCTTCCTTCATGCCATACCCCCAGTTCAACTGCTGTCCCTGATTTTAAAGAACCGAGTCTGGAGATTAAATCTTCATATGTTTTAACTGTTTTTCCGTTTACGTCAACTATTATATCACCGGGACACAGTCCGCCTCTCTGAGCAGGACTGTTTGCTATAACGTTCACAATAAGTACCCCTGTAGAAGTCGGGAATCCCCATTGCTGTGCCAGCTGTTTTGTTACATTCTGAAGTTTAATGCCTATCCACGGTTTGTTTCCTGATGATGAAGTACTTTTGCCTCCCTGCATGAGTTCATTCGCCACTTTTCTGGCAGTATTCATAGGAATGGCAAATCCAAGCCCCTGGGCTACAGTATTTTCTGTCCCTGAAAATATAAGGGTATTTATGCCTATAACCTCACCGTTACTGTTAATAAGAGGCCCTCCGCTGTTTCCGGGATTTATAGCTGCATCTGTCTGTATTAAACCTTTATAAATAGGTAAACTTCCTCCTGCATTTATATCCCTTTCAAGAGCACTTACAACTCCGACCGTAACAGTCCAGCTGAAGTGAAGCGGATTTCCTATTGCTATAGCAGTCTCTCCGAGTTTTACTTTGTCGGAATTACCGAGTTTTGCAACCTTTAATCCCTTTGCATCAATCTTTATCAGGGCAAGATCATAATCAGGGTGGGCACTTACAAGTTTCCCGTTATATTGTTTCCCGTTATCCAGAGAGACTGTTATATTTGTCGCATCTCTTATAACATGTCTGTTCGTAAGTATATAGCCATTCTCTTTGATAATTATACCTGAACCTATACCTTCTCCGCCCTGGCCGAGAAAATTCTGAGATGCTACATAGGTATCGATATTAACTACAGAAGGTTTTACACGTTTTATGGCATTTATTACTGCCTCTTCCTGCGATGTAAGTGAAGCATAAGCTGAATTTAAAAATCCTCCCATAGCAAAGACTACAAGTGCCCCTATTAAGGCACTTATGATTGTGTTGAGAATAATCAATTTATGAAAAGGTATTTTCTCGTTCACTGTTTAAGATCACCTCTGTATCGTAATGCGTAATGCAATAGCATTTATCTTGACAGGTCACATTTAATAAATTAGTAATTAGCAATTAGCTGTTAGTTTTCAGTTAATAATTAAAGCTAATAGCTAACAGCTAAGAACTAATAACTATTTTATCAAAGCAGGTAATATGACAATGTCAAGTTATATTATATCATAAGAAATTGAAAGAGTAAAAGAATAATTAATTCTTCCCTGAAAAGGATTTCACCGGAATATTAACGAAATATATTATAATTGTGACGGGTGACGCGTAACGGGGTGACGCGTAACGCGTGACGGGAGAAGTGAACCTGTCTAAGCCCCGACTGACAGGTGAAAGCTTAAAATAACAATTTCTTTCACGCATCACGAATCACGAATCACGCATCACGTAAGAAAGGTTTTCCCTTTATGGCAAAATTCCTCGATGAGAACAAGGAAGTCTGTTCTTTCTGTCATGAGTATACAGACAGTCATGCTGAAATAAGGCTTGTTGCCTGTAATAAATGTGAAGAATTACTTGGCGGAATAAATAGAAAAGTCGGTATGAAAATCAGAGGGGCAAAATCTGTAAACGAACCGGCTTTTGTCAGGAAAGTCAGAGACATTCCTCTTATTTCCCCAAAAAAGATATATGATATCCTGGAACGTCATGGCTACAGGGGACAGGATATGGCAAGAAAAGCTGTTTCTCTTATGGCTTACAGGCATGTAAAAAGACTCAAGAAGATTTATATAGAAAAAATAGACAGAAAGAACCTTCCTCATAAATTCAACTATTTGTTTATGGGACCTACAGGATGCGGTAAAACCTATATGGTAGAACTGCTTTTTAATAAAATCCTTAAACTTCCGAATATAATTGTTGATATAACTACTTTTTCCGAAACAGGATATATAGGTGAAGATGTTACTACCATATTAACCAGATTAATTAATGCTGCAGGAGGCGATCCCGAGTGGGCCTCCTGCGGAATAGTCTGTATAGATGAATTTGATAAACTTGCTACAAGCAGAAGTAATGCCAGATTCAGCGGAGAAGGTACTACAAAGGATGTATCAGGCCTCGGGGTTCAGAGAGAATTACTTAAAATGTTTGAAAGCACGCAAATTCTTGTGCCTCTTGATTATGGCTATTCTGCTTACGGTCAGAAGGTTTCTCTTTCTACAGAAGATATTTCTTTCCTTGCATGCGGCGCTTTTTCCGGTTTTAAAGAACTGTCTTTTTTGAAAAGCGATACGTCTAAAATGGGCCTCGTAAAAGCACCGCAAGCTACGTTTAAAGAAAAGATAGCTGTAATGTTTGAAGAAAGTGAAATAGAAAATGTAGAAATCTTCCAATCCTATGGTTTTCTTCCTGAATTGCTTGGCAGGTTTACAAGGTTTGTACCCTTTGAGCCACTTGATGAGAAAACTCTTACGAGGATACTGAAAGATAGTGTAATAGATAAATTTAAAGAAGAATTTATTGATGAAGGTTTTGAACTTCATATAACAG
>CALARM010000927.1 GCA_937888925.1 uncultured Synergistia bacterium
AGACCCTGTAAATTTAGAAAATCCAAACTTGGTATATTTCAATGTGAAAAACATTTTTTTGAACATGGTCATCCTGATAATTATAAGGAAGTTTATCAATTCTGCTCCGGTGTTGTACCTGAATACTTCTGTTCTTATGCCGATTTCGGTTTTAATATGGAAGGTCAGCCTACTGTGTTTATTAACTGCACCCATCCGTTTATTTCACGGCCCATGAAGAATTTTGAAGAGTGTAAGACCTGTGAATATGCTCCTCCTCAGGAAGATATGCAGGCTCTTGGCGGATAGCAGGATTGTGACGCGTTACGCGTGACGCGTAACGCGAGGTGGACGATGATATTTCTGGATTTGTGTTGTTTTAGAAATTATATAAAATTAAAGAAAGGGCTCGCTGTTCATTTCTTTGTAAGATTACTTATATGGAAAGTACGGGAGCTTTTATATTAAAATGAAGAATAAATATGATGTTTTAATTATAGGTGCAGGGCCTGCAGGTATATTTGCTGCCCTTGAACTTGCCCAAAAAAGTAATCTCCATATTGCCCTTATTGAAAAAGGTTTTGATATAGAAGCAAGAAATAAACGATTGAGTGGATGGGGAGGAGCAGGTGCCTACAGTGACGGAAAGCTTACCCTTTCCACGGAAGTAGGAGGTCAGCTTCTCTCGAATTTACCGTCACCGGAAGCAGAAAGTCTTCTTCAATACACAGACAATATATATCTTCAATTCGGTGCAACTGACACAGTTTATGGCGTAGATGAGGAAAAATCAAGAGCCATGCATCGTAAAGCAGTCCTGGCCAATTTAAAATTTATCCCTATGAAGGTTCGTCATCTCGGAACTGACAGGTGTTTCTTTATATTAAAGGAAATGAGAAAATTCCTGGATGATAAAGTCGATGTAATTACAGAAACCTCTGTGGAGCAGATACTTGTCGAAAACGGAAAAGCATCAGGTATCATTACAAAATCAGGAGAAAAGATATTTGCAACCTATGTGGTGGCATGTCCCGGCCGTGAAGGTTCGGACTGGTTGAGTCAGGAAGCAAGAAGGCTTGAACTGGGCCAGAAAATTAATCCTGTAGACCTGGGGGTAAGAGTAGAAGTGCCTTCTGCCATAGCAGAACCTATTACAAAAGATGTTTATGAATCCAAACTTATTTTCTATTCCAGATTGTTTGATGACAGAGTCAGAACCTTCTGTATGTGTCCTGACGGTGAAGTTGTAACAGAGAATTATGAAGGTGTTATCACGGTAAACGGCCATAGTTATTCGGAAAAAAAGACGGAAAATACTAACTTTGCTTTACTTGTAAGTAAAAATTTTACAGAACCTTTTAGAGAACCTATCAGTTATGGTAAATATATAGCAAGGCTTGCCAATCTTCTCGGTGAAGGTGTTATGGTGCAGCGTCTCGGAGATATGATTTCAGGGCGCCGCACAAATAAATCAAGACTGGATAAATGTCTTGTTGTCCCAACTCTGAAAAGTGCAACACCGGGAGATTTAAGTCTCGTTCTTCCATACAGATATCTTACTGCCATACTGGAAATGCTTCAGGCACTGGATAAACTTGCTCCCGGTATTTATTCACATCATACCCTTCTTTACGGTGTGGAAGTGAAATTTTATTCTTCCAGTCTTAATTTAACGCGATCTCTTGAAACACGTATAGAAAATTTATTTGCTGCCGGCGATGGTGCAGGAGTTACAAGAGGTCTGATGCAGGCTTCCGTATCAGGTATAGTTGTGGCAAGAGGTATATTAAAGAAGGAAAATGTGAGTTCGTGAAGGGTGATGGGTGAAGTGTGAAGGGAGTCAGGATTTTCGTTTATTCTGTCGTGAGTCGTGAGTCGTGAAAAGTAGTAGGGGCAACCCCCCCTGTGGTCGCCCGGTGCCGGTGAAAATATGCATTACGCATTACGAAGCACCCGTCACGCGTCACCCGTCACGCGTCACGCCATAGAAAGGTGGTGTATTTTATGTCCTGTACCGTAGTTATCGGCACCCAGTGGGGTGATGAAGGAAAAGGTAAAATTATTCATCTTCTTGCAGAAAAAGCCGATGTAGTCGTTCGTTTTGGCAGCGCCGACATCCCCGGACATACTGTGTTTTATAACGGTGTAAAATATAAACTTCATTTTATTCCTGTCGGAATCTTTTATCAGGAGAAACTTTCTGTTCTCGGGAACGGCATGGTAATAGATCTTGCCATGTTGACAGAAGAAATGGATTATCTGAAAAAGAACGGTGTTTCTCTTGAAAATTTAAAAATAAGCTCTATGGCTCATATTGTAATGCCCTATCATAAATTACTTGACAGACTCGAAGTAGAAGAAAATAATACGGCTAAAAAGGGAAGAACCAGAAAAGGTGTGGCTTCAGCCTATTTAGATAAAGTTGCCTGCAAAGGTATAAGGGTTATGGACCTTATGGATGAAGCTTTATTTAAAGATAAACTCAGGAAATTAATAGAAGAGAAAAATAAATTTTTTAATGAATTTTATAATCTCTCATCAAAAGGCTTTGATGTCATATATAATGATTATATTAATTACAGAAATATTATTGCTCCATATGTAACAAATACTCCATTCCTGCTTAACAGTCTGAGTTCTCAGGGCAAAAAAATTCTCTTTGAAGGAATTCAGGGCACCTTTATGGATCTGGATTTCGGCACCTATCCCTATGTGGGTAATTATAATTTTACCGCAGGCAGTGCCTGTATAGGTTCCGGTATAGGCCCTACAAGGATAAAACATATAATAGGCGTGACAAAAGCCTATATTACAAGAGTCGGAGAAGGGCCGTTCCCTACGGAATTACTCGATGATATGGGGGAAGAACTGAGAGCGGCAGGAGGAGAATACGGTTCCACTACAGGTAGACCCAGACGTTGCGGCTGGCTCGATCTGCCTATGATCCGATATGCCACTATTATAAATGGCCTTACAGGCCTGGGTGTCACAAAACTGGATGTACTTGACGGTTTTGAAACTATAAAATTATGTGTCGCCTATGAATATGAAGGACAGATCTATAAAGATTTTCCCCAGGATATAAAGATTTTAGAGAAGTGTAAACCTGTTTATCGGGAATTCCCCGGATGGCAGCAGGATACGATTAAAGTCAAACATTATGATGATTTACCTCAGGAAGCACAGAATTACCTGAATTATATCTCAGAACAGGCAGGAGTTGAAGTGTTCCTTGTTTCCGTAGGGCATCAGAGAGAACAGACTATTGTGAGAAGAGAAGTCTGGTGACGGAGATTTCTGGGATTACAAGGATGTCTGAACCGGGATTTTCAGGATTAAAGGATTAACAGGATTG
>CALARM010000928.1 GCA_937888925.1 uncultured Synergistia bacterium
ATGTTTCTTAAGATAAATTTTAGGTCTCATTAATATTATCGTGACGCGTGACGCGTGACGCGTGACGCGAGGATGATCCTGCATATATTAAAGTGTTATAGATAATTTCTTTTTAATTTTTATAAATCCTTTATTTTAAAAAAGAAAATCATCTGGTAAGATTGATAACAGAAAAATAATATGAGATAGTATATACTAAAGAAAATTATGTTGGATTTTGCTAAAAAATCCTGGTAGTTTTAGCTATTTTCCTGAAAATTATATTAAATATGGTGGAGGAAATTTTTTAGCATCATAAAATATTACTTATGAGAGATATAGATAAAACTAAAGAAGAACTTATAGATGAAGTCGGCCTGTTACGTAAAAAAGTAAGTGAATTAGAACAGGTAGCCTCTGAAAGTAGAAAAATAGAGACAGAATTGCTGGAAACAAAGAAGTCTACAGAGGCTACATTAAAGGAACTCAAGGATACAAATCTGCAGCTTGAACAGGCCATAGAAAAAGCCAATCAAATGGCAGTCATAGCAGAAATTGGAAATATTACAAAGAGCCAGTTTCTGAGTAATATGAATCATGAATTCCGCACACCTATGAATGCCATACTTGGCATGTCAAATCTGCTTCTAGATACCACTCTTACGGGAGAACAGAGAGAATGGGTTGAAGTAATTATAAGTGCAGGTAATTCACTCTTTTCTCTCCTGAGCGAAATACTTACTCTTACGGAAATACAGGACGGGCAATTTGAGCTTGATGAGATCCAATTTAAAGTCCGGCCTTTTATTGAAGATATCATTAAAAATTTCCGCACTGACGCAGAAAAAAAAGGGCTCGGTCTGTACCATTATGTCAGAGAGGATATACCGGCAACTTTACTGGGTGATAGCCGGTTATTGAAAACTATAGTTGTTAAAATTTTAGAAAATGCTATTAAATTTACTGACACAGGTGAGATTGTAATCAAAGTCGAACCGGAAAACTCTGAAAAAGATGAGACAGTAACACTTCATTTCTCCGTTTCAGATACCGGTATTGGTATTGCAGAAGACAAACTGGATGTAATATTCGACACTTTCACACAGATAGATAGTTCTCTATCAAGGAAATATGAAGGCATTGGTATCGGTCTTTCTATAGCACAGAAACTTGTTACAATCCTGGGCGGTAAAATATGGGTTGAAAGTAAATTAAACAGGGGGAGTACGTTTCATTTTACAGTTAAATTAAATTCAGTAAATTTATGATAGAAAGGGTTTCTTGTGAATATTCTGGTAAGTCTTTCAGATATGAAAACAAGCAGTGATACAAAGGCAGTGTTAATTGCTCATTCCCTCGGCTCATGTATAGGAATTGCCATGTATGATCCCGTTATTCAAACAGGGGGCATATTACATTTTATGTTTCCAAGCTCAAAACTTTCTCCCGTTAAAGCCCAGAACAATCCTTATATGTTTGCCGATACAGGTATAGCAAAATTGTTAGACACTATGTATCAACTGGGAGCAAAAAAGGAAAACCTGAAAATTGCTGTTGCAGGAGCAGCAGAAATTATGGGGCAAACAGACTTCTTAAACATAGGGAAGCGCAATTATATAGCCACAAAATCTATTTTGAATAAATATGGTCTCACGATAGATTACGAAGATACAGGGAAAAATATTAACAGGACTCTGAAACTGGAAATAAAAAAAGGACTATTATATATTACCATAACAGGACAGGAGGAGAAAAAAATATGTATGAAATAGAAAAAATTATCTCCGCCATAGATTATTTGCCCCCTGTATCAGGAACAACCCCGAAAATCCTTACCATAACAGAAGATCCTGACAGTAAAATATCTGATTTAGTAGATTTAATAAAATATGATCAGGCTATGACTGCCAATATATTAAAAATATGTAATTCCGCTTATTTTGGTTTACCTAAAAAAATAAATACTCTGGAACAGGCTATAAATTATCTCGGGAAGAATCAGGTTGCAGAACTGGTTTTCATGAAAAGTATGGCTAAAAATCTCAGAAAAGAACAAAAAGGTTACTGTCTCTGTGAAGGTGAATTATGGAAATATTCCATTTCTTCTGCCATTATAGCAAAAGAACTGGCAAAGGAATTTTCTATTAAGGATTCATCTCTTATATTTACGGCAGCACTTATTAAGGATATAGGGAAAGTAATACTTGATAAATATGTAGAAAATTCCTTCAAACAGATAATGGGTAATGTTTTAAAAAACGGCTGTACTTTTATAGAAGCAGAAAAGAAAATAATAGGCATAGACCATGCAGAACTGGGCGGCCTCGTAGCAGAGAAATGGAACTTCAGTGATAAAATGATTCATATAATCCGCTATCACCATCTCTCCGAACAAACTGGTGGTGAGGATATAGAAACATCTATTGTATATATGGCAGATATACTCTGTATGATGATGGGTATGGGAGTTGGCTCAGACGGACTTGCTTATAAATTTTATAAGGATGTGGCAGAAAAGCTGAATTTATCTGAAAATATCCTTATGAATGTAATGTTAGGTTTTATGGCAAATCTGAAGCAAGTCGAAGATCTTGCCGGTAATATTATAGGTAGCTAGAGCATGTCATTCCCGACATTTTACATGCCTTCGAGTTATTCCGGAAATTCTATAAATTTCTCTTTACCTGAAAATCTACTTCAATTTCTCTCAGAAATTCTATAAATTTCTCTTTAAAAATTTCAAATTTTATCTCTTTTTCTTTTACCGGCAACCCCTCAATAGATACAGCAGGGACATTTAAAGCTAAAAGAGGATAAAACCCCATTCTTCTGCCTATTCTTTCTTCAGTCATATCAAAACCTTCATCTGAAAGGAGTTTACAGAGTTTTTCCGTAAAATTCCTGTGTGTATTAATATAAAAAGGTTTTCCTTCTCTGAGAACCCCCTTTTTCTGAAGAGATTCTTTCAAATCTTCTGCCCTGTCCGGCATTTCAAAAAAGTAAAATCTTTCTCTTATTAAATCTGTAATAGCTTTTGCCTGTTCAGAGTCATTCAATAGAGGTGAGATGAGATTATAAATATCATTTTTTCTAAAAGATTTCAGATGTTTTATTCCTGATATAATGGCATTTACTTTATCAATATTTCTTACCAGATCCAGAATTTTTCCTCTTCCTGCATATTCTGCGACAAAATCTCCTATAGAAGATAATACTGTCTCATCGGGGTTTTCTATATCATCATAAATCTTTTCGTAAACATATTCTTCCAGTAATGTTTCTCGAAAGCGAAATACAGGTATATGACAGATAAGTTTCCCGTAGTGGCCACCCTGTAATATATCCTTTAAAAAAATCTGACATATTATATCTTCAGGAAAAATTTTGTAATTTTCTACAGACAGACCGGCAGAAAGTTTTTCAGAAAAATAAAAAGAACCTGCAAGAGGCAGAAGATCATTATTATCTGCTCCGAAAAAAGAAAACATATAATTAACATCCCTGTTTTTATTGTTTAGAAGCTCCACCATAAGATTTATCAAAAATCCCGAGGTTTTTGAATTTTCCGGGGAGTTATCGGAAAATTTATGATTATTATCATAACTTGTAGCAAGTAGAATTGTTTTTTTCGTTTTTTTACAGGAAGGAATAAACATAGTATAATTAATATTACCGTTTATAATGTTATGGCCTGAAGTCAGTTTTTCCACCGGTATTTTCACCGGCAATAAAGTTACATTATAGCAGGTCTCTATATAATTCAGACATTTTTCCAGAAACAGTTGACCGAATTTATTTAAATGTTCCTCTAAAAATTCAGGAGAAAATTGAATATTATCATTAAGTGAGTAAAAATCATCGAGAAGATGCAAATTTTTCTTTATATAAGGTGCGTTATTAAGAGAAAGGTTCAGTAATTCTTTGAAGAAATGGCTACTTTTTATATCGTTTTTCAATTTATACTGTCCATAAAGTTCGGGAATTAAACTATATATGGCCTTTGCATAATCAATCCAGTCAAGGCCCTTCACCTGAGCTATAAAGTCTTCCTTTCCCTCCGAAGGCAGTTCCTTCCAGAGCAGATCTCTGTAACATTTCTCATAGGGAGCACATATCAACATCCAGAGACCTTCACGTATTTCCATACCGCCCGTTCTTTTAGGATGTATAAGGCATCCTATTCTGGAACGATGGCCGTCCATATAACCGGCAAGAGAACAGTTGTCTCTGTAAAACTCTTTTGTATAGGATGAAGGAGCACCTTCCCTTATGAATATATAATCCTCAAGGTCAGAAAATGTTATAACTTCCCTGCCGGTGAAATATTTTGCGAAGGCAATACTGTTCTCTTCCACATATTTTTTTAACACTTCTTTATCTTCTTTGGAATCTATACAACATCCGCTGCAGCTTATATTATCAAGACTGCAAAGATAGACCTTTGAAGGAAATTCTTCTTTCTTCAGAAAAAAATTTTCCACATAATCGGCGGCACATAGAAGAGATATAATCTCTGTATGCAATAAATCACTCCTGCCATCGGGTATATTGCACCTTACACAAAAACTGTTCCACCGAAGAGATGTGTAACATTCAACGGTTTCTCCCTGAATATGAGGCATTTCTTCAAAAAGATTTTTTTCGTAATAATCATATATATCTTTAGAAGAAAAGATTTTATAGATACCTTTTTTATAGAGATTTTTCACAAAGGGGAATTCAGGCCTTCTGGAAGACAGATTATATTTCCTCAATAACTTATAGATTTTTTTGGACAGGGAAGGACATTCATCTGTGATATAATAAGAAAAATCACTGTTCTCATCACTGTAACAGGTAAAAAGCAGATCTATTCTGGTTTTATCGATTATTTTCATCAAAGCTCTTGTATCAGAAGGAGTGTTAATATATTTTACGTGTTTATAATTCAGGGGAAATCCGGAAAGTATATCTTTTTTATCTGATGGAAGTTTAATAATATGCCAGGAAAAATCTGCATCATTAATAAATTTTTCATTTAAAACCATAAAACCGGTCAGATTATTCAGAGAAATACTGTTTAAAGGCTCATTATGGGCTAAAATTACAAGAACATTAATATGACCATGACCTGCAGTTAAACACTTGATTGTCTCTCCCGATTCGGAGATGCCGATTTCTTCAATTCTTATCATCGTGCCACTTCTTACCATGCTGCCACTATTGATAAGCGAGGAATATTCTGTCCCATCATTTATAAAAGACAGGTCAGGTTTTAAAAATTTCAAATCACGTTTCACGTATTATAATCAGACACTTTCTTTAAGCTGTTCCAGAAGTGATTCCATGGAAATTCTCACAGTAGGATTACGCTCGCTTTTAAGGATTTTTTCGACAAGATGTATATCTTCTCTGGTAGCAATTCTCTCAAGAACTCCCACTGCATTATAACGCACTTCCCAGTCTTCATCATGTAAGGATGACATTATATTATTTATACATTCCCTGTCAGGAGAATTACCTATAGCTTTCAGTGCTATAATCCTTACCCTGGGAGATTCATCTGATAAAAACTCTTCCAATCCTTCTATTTTATCAATCCAGCCAAGTTCACATAGAGAATAAAGGGATCTGTACCTTACAGGCCAGGATTTATCCCTGAGAGCATTTATTAAAGGTTTTAAAGTTTTTTCATTACCTATTTTACCTAAAGCTCCGATAGCATTTGCTCTATTCTTAGTGTCTTCATCTTCCGCATAATCCAGAAGTCTGTCAAAATATTCTTCTTCTCCAAGTTTTACCAGAGAATAAAGTGTCCAGATTTGAACCAGTCTTGATGGTTCTTTCAAAGTATTTTTAAGAGTCTTTATAGATTTATCATTAATACCAAAAATGCTTATAATCTCGGCAGCCCGTATTTTTACTTCTTCTTCATCTTCTTCCAGACACTTAATTATGGGCTCTACGGCTTTAACATCTCCCCTGGCTCCGAGAGATCTTACGGCATTACTTCTAACTGCAGCATTATCATCTTTCAACGCTCCTATGAGAGTTTTCAATGATTTTTTATCGGTAAAGATTGCAAGAGACCTTGCTGCACTGGCTCTTACCATAGAGTCTTCACTTTTTAAAGCTTTAATACAATCTTCGAGATCGCTGAAATCAAACATAATTTTTTAAATAATCAACTTATTACTCCTGTAAAAATAAATCGTGACACGTGACGCGTGACGTGTGACACGAAGACAGATTTTATAGCCAGAACATATTCGGAAGATACATAAAAAAATTTACACTTATATTTAATATATATTAACATAAGGTCAATTTATTGTCAAAGAGATGTTTCTATTTTTTTTATGTCAAATTGGGTTTTACTTACTTTTCACTTTTCACTTTTCACTTTTCACTTTTCACTTTTCACTGTAATTAAATTCTAATAACTTATGAATTGACTAAAAAATCTACAGGAATAAAGTTTTTTTTCTAGAATAAGTTTATATCAAATTAAATAATAAGGAACGATGATATTTTATGATAGGAAAAATATTAAGTGAACGTTACAAATTACTTGAAATGATAAGTGAAGGCGGAACAAGCGAAATATTTCTGGCAGAAGATATATCTTCAGGAAAAAATGTTGTCATAAAACTTATAAAAGAACATCTGCTCTACGGACCTGAAAAAGATAAATTTAAAACGATAGAACGTCTCAGAAGAGAACTGAAGATGTCTGAACAGATTAATCATCCTAATATCATCATAGCTAAAAACATAGAAGAATTTGATGGTAAATACTATATAGTTCTGGATTATGTACCCGGTATGGCACTGTCTGTTCTTATAGAAAGAGAAACATTCGGTACCGGATTTGTAGTAAGGCTTATAATGGAATTATGTAATATTCTGGACCATGCCCATTCAATGGGGATAGTCCATAGAGACTTAAAACCATCAAATATTATGATAACAGAGGAAGGCAAAATAAATATACTTGATTTTGGTTATGCCCTGAACATGTTAGATAGTAATAAACTGACAAATGAAGGGGCAATACTGGGGACAGCCAGTTATATAGCGCCTGAGCAGGTTATGGACAGCACAGTTGACAGCCGTGCAGATTTATATTCTCTTGGTGTCATCATGTACGAATTGCTCACAGGGAAAAAACCTTTCAGAGGAAGCAGTAAAATCACTGTCATTATGCAGCATGTAAATGATCCGCCCAAATCCCCTTCTATTTACAACCCAGCTATTCCCTCCCACATGGAACAGATAATAATGAAATTGCTGGAGAAAAAACCTGATAACAGATACAGTTCCGCCAGGGAATTAATGGAAGATCTGAAGAATACGTCTGATAAAATGAATTTACCGGAAAACTTATCTTACAGAGGAATAAGTTTTCTTAACCCCAGGTCATCACTTGTAGGACGTGATGAAGAATTTAAAGAATTATATCTTGAAGTTGATAAATTAAAAGAAAAGAAACAAATAAAACTTATAATGGTTTCAGGGCCCCAGGGTACAGGTAAAACCAGATTGCTTGAAGAAATAGAAGTATATGCCAGGATAAGGAATCTGTTATTTATAAGAGGCACCTGTAGCAGAGAAAAGTTTTTTTCTCCTTATTATACTATAATAGATGGCTTATATCCCTTCTTCTCTCAGGATAGAAATGAACTTTATAATAATATGCTCTTTAAGAATGATCTGAATTTTAAAACTGACAGCACTAATATTCCTTTCAGGAACATTCCCGGAGATATTCAACAGATAAAAGAACTGGCAGATAAAATCTATCCTTATATTATACCTCTTATGGAACCTTACGGAAGAAGAGGAGAACCTGAGTTTGCAGAAGATGTATCGGGATTACTCCTTAATTTTCTGATAGACTTATCCTGCATCAAGCCACTGATTATAACGATAGATGATATTCACTGGACCGATGCATCTACATTCAATTTCCTTCTGGAATTACAGAAAAAACATGAAGG
>CALARM010000929.1 GCA_937888925.1 uncultured Synergistia bacterium
CTACAGGGACTAAAGAACACCTGAACAGCATATACTTTTTAGATGCTAAAAACGGCTGGATTACAGGTGATCACGGAGTAATTCTGTACAGCGCAGACGGAGGTGTTTCGTGGGTGCCGCAGCAGAGCGGCGAAACAGAACGTCTTCAGAGAATCCATTTTATAGATGAAAAACAGGGATGGGTTGTCGGAAGTAACGGTATTATCATTCATACATCAGACGGAGGAACTACGTGGAAACGCCAGAAGAATCCTGTCGGGAAACATTTATGTAGCATTTACTTTGTAAATGAAAAAAACGGGTGGGCTGCAGGTGATTACGGTTGTATATTATACACGTCAAACGGAGGAGAAACATGGGTAGAACAGAACAGTGACGTATCAAGAGGGCTTAACTGCATATACTTCCTGGATTTAAACAACGGATGGGTTGCAGGAGCAGGCGGTAAAGTTCTTCATACGGCAAACGGCGGAACCGTATGGGAAGAAGAAGATTCCGGTGTTATGATGTTTTCTCTTCACGGTGTCCATTTTGTTGACGAAAAGAACGGCTGGGTTGTAGGTCAGAACAATACTGTTATACACAGCACTGACGGAGGCACTACCTGGGGAGAACAGAATATATAAAATGTTTAAGGTCTGGAGTTCTTTCAACTCCAGACCTGTTTAAGAAACAGAAGGAGCTATATGATTAAATTACTTATATTATTCTTGAGAATTCTTGTTATGATATTCCGTATCATAATAAGAATCATAATAGGCAGGCCCTGAAAATAAAGAACTCTTCTGTCAGAAGAGTGGATTACCTTTTACAGGATTATTCAGGAATAGAATTTTATTAATTATCTCTTTCCTCGCGTCACGCGTTACGCGTCACGATTTAATATTAATTGTCATTCCTTAGTTTTTCCGGAAAGTTCGGTTATATAATGGCCGGCTTCTTTACTGGCAGGATATATATGTAAGGCTTTTCTGAAATAACAGAGGCTTTCCTTAAAATTTCCCTTATTATAGTACAGGAGTCCGAGATTATAGCTGGCTTCAAAGGAAA
This sequence comes from uncultured Synergistia bacterium, assembly GCA_937888925.1. Next base: position 1,051 of record CALARM010000929.1, read on the forward strand.
AAGGATTTAATAACAATGTATTTTTCATTGTTGCTTCCCCTCTGTCAAAATCACTTGATGACAGGTATTGCAATGCTATTTCATTCATATCATTTGTTTTTTTCATAACAGCCGCCAGGTTTTCAGAAGTATATTCTCCTTTCGCAAGAAGAAATTTTTCCAGATAAGCAATGTAGAGAAGATTTCTGATATCTTCATCATCGGAATTCACCATGAGTGCATGTTTGTAATATATAATTGCCATTTCCAGATGTCCCATATTATGATATAACAACCCCAGAGACGATGGAAACAGTTTAAAGGTTCTTTTATTAAAAGATCTTGCAATCATGTAATTCTTTACACATAGTCTGACATCACCTTTAGTGTAATAAACAACAGCAAGAGATCTGTATAATTCAGAAGAATCGGGATTGATACGGATGGCTGTCATATAATTCTTTATGGCTTCCTCATAATTACCTTTACGAAATTCAATCAGCCCTGTATAGGAATAAACCTCATAATCGATGGCCATCTGTCCGGATGAACATTTATCATCGAGTTTTTTGAAATAAAACAGGGAATCATCGAGAAGACCTGCGTCCAGATAACTTAAGGCCAGATTCTTAATGACAAGTGTACTTTCCGGGGCTTTTTTTTCAGTATACTTCCAGAGAGAAAGCTCATCTTTCCATATTGCTGTCATATTAACTGTAATTACAGAACAAAAGATGGCAAGTAATATTATTAGTATCTGTAGTATTTTTTTATTCAATATTTTTTCACATATAAGAGCCAGGAAAAGACAGAAACCGAGAGAAGCAAAAAAAAGATATCTATCTGCCATCTTCCATGCCAGAGGTATAATATGAGAGAAAGGAAGGAGACATATAAAAAACCAGGCCCAGCAAAAAAAATAGTCCTTTGATTTAGTAATATAAATAAATACCGCTATGGCTATAAGTAATAAAATACAGATAATTGAATAAAAATTCGAAAGAGGATAAAAATATTTCGGGCTGAGCTCAAGGGGAATGAATATATTAAATAAATATTTACCAAAAATATTAAATATCTGAATTAATGGTGTATGATGGTAATTATATCCCACACGGCCTCCTTCATAACCTACGTTAAGACTTAAATATACATCAATCAATGTTAATATACAGTAAGGAAGAAGGAGAATAATATAAGATTTAAATGTATTTTTAGAAAAACAGTAGAGATACAGTAACAGCAGCAATGGAAATACTACAGGG
>CALARM010000930.1 GCA_937888925.1 uncultured Synergistia bacterium
TATAAATACAGTGGAAAAAATCTTCAATACGTCTTTTGGCATAACAGAAGAAGATCTGAGAGAAATATACGTGGCTCCCATGCACAGCAAAGCGAAAGCAGAGGCACTTTAATGGACATCTTTAACAAAATATCGGATTATTCCGTATCGGGGGAATATTTTTCTGTTACATACAGGCTGACAGGTGACGAAGAGTCTGCAATGAGCAAGGCAAAAGATATATGTCTTGAACAGACTGTTGAGTTTCCCGAAGATCTTCTGACAGAATATTTCAGACATAATATTACGGGAAAAATAATATCTTTTAATAAATCTGCTATAGAAGAAACTATTAGTCAGGCAGAACCATCGGGACATCGTGAAATATTTAAAGCTGTCATAGCATATCCTGTAGAAACAACGTCATTTGAGTTCACACAGTTTCTGAATGTTCTGTTCGGAAATATCAGTCTGAAGCCGGGCATTTATGTAGAATCTTTTAATATGCCTGACAGGTTAATTGAAATATTTAGAGGGCCGAGATTTGGTATTTCAGGATTCAGAAAATTACTGTCTGTAGATAAAAGACCTCTCCTCTCTACTGCTCTTAAACCTGTGGGGCTTTCCTCAGAGGGGCTTGCTTCTCTTGCATATCAATTTGCCCTCGGAGGAATTGATATTATAAAGGACGATCATGGTCTTACAAACCAGCCCTTTGCGCCATTTGAAGAAAGAGTGACGGCATGCGCAAAAGCTGTGGAAAAAGCAAACATGGAAACAGGATATAAGTCTATTTATGTGCCGAATGTTACTGCTCCTGTAAAGGAACTTTACAAAAGGGTAAAATTCGCTAAAGAAGCAGGTGCGGGAGCTATTCTTGTTGCTCCGGGCATTACCGGGTTTGACACCATGAAATACCTTGCAGATGATGATAGATTTTCACTACCTGTTATCAACCATCCTGCCTTTCAGGGAAGTTTTGTATTGAGTGAGAGCGGAATTTCTTACTATGCCCTCTTTGGTCAGATTGCCAGACTTGCAGGGGCCGATGTCACGATTTATCCTAATTTCGGCGGACGTTTCTCTTTCTCGAAAGGGGCATGTAAAGAAATTCTTCTTGGCTGTTCTGTCCCTATGGGTCATATAAAAACCATATTCCCCTGTCCCGGCGGCGGAATGACTTTTGAAAATATACCTGATATGGTTAATTTTTACGGCCATGATGTAATTTATCTTATAGGTGGAGGCATGTTCAGGCACAGTAATGATCTGGTTGCAAATGCAGGATATTTTCGTAAAATGGTTTCAGGAGGGTGAATGGCGAGTAGTGAGTAGTTGGTTATCCCCTTCACCCTTCACCCTTCACCCTTCACTTTATCAGTATAAAAAACGATTTTTCTTCCCACGATTCTTCATCTTTTTCCCATGGTCTGGCATATCTAAAGGAAATAACGGTTTTTCCTTTAGATATGCCTTTAAGAGTCCATATTTCTTTCCCTCCTGACCCGGGAAGAAGATTATCTTTTTTTGCATATTTACAGGAAATTAAAGTAACCATTGTTTCATCAAGCTTCTGTAATTCCCATTTATATCCGGTAGAAGGGTTTGAATCGAGTGTTATGGTAAATTCTTTACCTTCTGTTACGGATGTTATTGGTTCCATACAGTCATCCTGGCTATGGGACCAGCTTCCGTACATAGGATTTGGTATTATGATGAGATCTTTTCCTATCCTGTCTTTTACATCTTCAAATTTATATTTTGTCGTATCATAAAGATCATGAGCGGAATCTCCTATTCTCATAAGAATATTCTGCGGCCCTGTGTTTCCGTATTCGGGGTAACCTTTTATATTACCGTCTGCCACATCTTTTACTCTCAAAACCTTGTCTGTATCACGAGCATAGGAGCCTGTCTTCATAAGGCACATATCATAGTTAAATCCGAAAGTTTTTAAATTATTCAATGTAAGTTCTCTCAACTGGGGCTGAGTATTGGTAATCAGTATTACCTTACCTCCGAGTTTTTTTACTGTCTGCGTAAATTCTACCGCACCTGGAACAGGTAATGCTTCATTTTTTTTATACCATTCTATCCATTCTTCGTCAGAATATTTTTCCCCTCTTTCTTCAAGACCTATTATATGGTTGACAGTGTTGAGTATTGTGTCGTCTATATCCATCACAACACACCAGTTAGCAGGTTTTTTATCTTTTACCATTTTTTCGAGGCTTACAGTTGCATTTTCATAGGCCTGACAGGCACATAAGATCGGAAGAGCGTCGTGTAGGGAAAGAGTGTAGATCTCGGTGGTC
>CALARM010000931.1 GCA_937888925.1 uncultured Synergistia bacterium
ACAATCTTATTGATGTAAGAACTCAGAAGGAATACGACGAAGGTACCATCGAAGGTTCTTCCCTGAAACCTGTAGATGAGTTTCGAAGCCTTTTAGATACTATAAATAAAGATAAACCTGTAGCAGTATACTGCAAAGCAGGTTACAGGGCATATATTGCTCAGAGAATTTTAAAACAGAATGGTTTCGAAGTGAAAAATCTGGACGGCGGATACCTGACAGGAAAATATTTTAAATAGTGATCATGGGGCGAGAACAAAAGTTCTTGCCCCTGATAAGGAAATTATGAAGAAGTGAATCTCCTTTTTTCTGATTTTTTCAAAAAATATTTTTCTTCATTGATTTTTCCAGGAGTTTTTTTGCTCTGAAAAGGTATTTTTTTACCTGATTTTCTGTTACATTCATCATAGAGGCAATCTCTTTATAATTCATATCTTCTATAAAACGGAGGAACATGGCAGTTTTATAAGGTTTTTTCAGAGGGGTAATAATAGATTGAACGAATGCTTTATTCTCTATATTTCCATCCCATATAATCATATTATCTATATCTATTACATCTATACTTATTCTGTTCTCATTACTCTCACTTTTTATATGTTTTTTAGCTGCATTAGTGGCAATCTTGCATATCCATGGGAAAAATGGTCTGTCAGAAGAGTAAGTATATAAGTATGTCCATACTCTCAGACATGTTTCCTGCAGTAATTCCAGACTTAAGTCTACATTACCTGTCATATTGATTAAATGTTTCATCATTGGTTTTCTGTAATGTTCTATGAGTAGTTCAAAGGCGTCTTTATCTTCTTCCTTCAGGATTTTATCTATAAGTTTCCTCTCGTCAAAATGTTCATCTGCATATACAGCAGTTCTGTCTTCATATCTTCCTCCCATATGTCTGGTAAGAAACTTTTCTGCAACAAGATGTAACTTGATACGATTCTTTTCTTTATTGATATTAAAGTATTCATCGTGAAAAACAATATATTCTACTTTAATACCTCTGCTATGCATGGCTCTGATCATATGATAAGATGATTTGTCATTAACTATTTTTTCCTTGAGACCATAGGCAATAAATACAGGAATCTTAATTTTCTCAAGATGGTAAAAAGGAGAACGGCATATGAGAAATTCTTTTTCCTTTTCAGGTTCTCCTACCCTCTTAATAAGTTCTTTTCTATGAGTCTTTCGGTTATCAGGAATTGATTGGATAAAATTTACAAGATCACCGGGACAGCCTATTGCTATCGCACAGCAGAACACATCCGGCGTAAATACTGCTCCCGAAAGAGCAGCATAACCGCCGTAACCGGCACCATAGATGGTAATTTTTTCAGGATCTGCAATCCCTTCTCTTATTGCCCATTTTACGCCGTCTACAAGATCTTCCTGCATCTTTCCTCCCCATTCCCTGTTGCCTGCATTTAAAAATTTTTTTCCGTATCCTGTAGAGCCACGAAAATTGATCTGAAGACATACATAACCGCGATTTGCAAACCACTGGACAGAAGGGTTATACCCCCATACATCACGCCACCAGGGACCGCCATGAACATATAATACTAAAGGTAAGTTATTCCTCTTCTTATCAGAAGGATATGTGATATAGCCGTGCATAATCAGTCCGTCTCTTGAAGTAAAAGATATGTCTTCCATTCCGGCCAGATTATATTCCCTTAAAGATGGCCTGTCATAAAAAAGCAGGGAAGCTTTCTTTGAGTTTCTATTGAATATATAACAGGCTTCCGGCCCATTATCCCTCTCAAAAGCTATTATCCATGTTTTATCTGCATCATCACGGCTGACTATTGAAAAATCTCCTCTGTCGATTTTTTTGATGGCCTCGAAGTCTTCTTTTAATGTTTCATCCAGAAGGATCCATTCTTTTCTGTATTTATTAAAACAGACTGCCTGTATATCATATGTATGGTGATGATATAAAAAATATTCACCTTCCCATATGTCATATTCCGGATTATAGGCTATTACTTTACTTATACCTGTAGCTATATCTATTTTTACGACACGACATGTATCTACACCGGTCGAATCTATCATATATATTTTTTTATTATCTTTTGAAGTGCCAAGAATATAGTTTTGCAGAAGTCCTTCTTTATCAAAGTCCAGCAGTTTTTTCCAGCCGCTATGGTTATTCTCTCTGACAGATAATTCTTCTCCCCCGTCATCTCTTTCTAAAACTATTCCCAGTATTTGAAGGTTACTGTTTATTACCCAGTATTTTATATTACCCGGATTTCTGGCCATGAGTGTTTTTTTACCGGACTCTATATCTATATGGTAGAGATCATAATAGTTATGATTGTTTCTTTTTATTGAAATTATCATTTCATATGGAAAATCACTGTTATATTTGGAAAATCTGACTCTTGAACCTTTATAGGGAGTTAAATTTTTTATTTCCATAGTTTCGATATTTATTCTATACATGTTATAGTTTATATAACCATCTGTATCATGGAAATAAACGATATATCTGTCAGTGAGCCACATATAATTAGTTGTATCTTTCTTCTGGATTCCAGTTAATACCCTTAAGCCATTCTTTTTAAGACATGTAACAGGTCTGTCGTCTTCTTTATCGATAGTTTTAACCCATAGATTCAATACATTATTTACCGGAGCTATATAGGCTATTTTTTTTCCTGAAGGTGATATTTTCGGATTGAATTTCAGAGGATTGCTAAAAAGTATTTCTCTTGGAATAAGTCTATTTTCTGTCATTGATTTTCCCCTTTTTTGCAGGATGATATAATGCAATCTCTTGTTCAAATTGAAAATAATGTAACGTTACAGAAATTTTTATTTTTTAGGGCGGAGAATTAGATAGATTTTAAAATATTATTATAAATGTGTCAATAACAATTATAGTAAGAAAGCGGAAGAAAATAATTATGTGAGAGTGAAAATATTACCCGGATTAAGATGAAAATTATTCAGAAAAAAACCAATAAAAAAATTATAGAAAAAAATAATTAAAAAAAATGGAACTTTTTTTATAAATCTGGAATAGTACATTAATAAAGGCAAATTTGAAATTATAGCAAATTTCAGATTCTCATTTTTAAAAAATTATGAAAGGAAATTTTATGGAATTTAAGGAAAATATTTCTCAGAAAACAGATTCTTCGGAGAAAATCTCTTCTGTATCTGAACCGGATGATTTTATGAAAGGTTTTGACTGTTTTAATTCCGAC
>CALARM010000932.1 GCA_937888925.1 uncultured Synergistia bacterium
CTCTGAATTTACTTTTTTTTATCGCATCAAGACCATGAACAAAAACACCGCATACTGTTACAACTACCATTCCAAGAATTCCAATAGCTGTCATTATTTCTATCAAACTGAACCCTTTGTTAGAGTATTTTTTATTCATTAAACGATATAATTCTCCATATATGTTTATAATTTTTAAAAATATTATTCAGTAATATTATCCCACAAAAATTAATTTTAGTAAATATTATTTAAGTTAAAATTAATTATATAATTTTTATATTATTTTTTAAAAATTTAACTGAAAATAAAAAAAGGAATTTTTTAGTTTTTTTTATCGGAATAAAAACAAGAAAAATCGTAACAAAACATAACTTAAAGTAACAATTTTAAAGTAACGATCGTGCAACCCGTTAAAAAAAATGAAATTTAATATGGCATCAGTTAAATCTCTGCGTGGCGCTCTTACGCAAAAAAATATCGCCTTCGTCTATTTCTGTTACAACTGGCATCATACCAGGTTTATATTAAAAAACATTTTGTAGTTTCTTGTAATATGATTTTTTTTACTCCAGAGCACCAAGCAGAGATTTGTCGGCTATAATTTGACAAACCAGTGGGATAATTATCGCTGGCAGCATAAGTACCGTAACAGATAAAAGGGTACCTGTAAAAAGCTTCTGCCAGGCAGGCTCTGGAGAAGAAAAATTAGTTTTTTATATAGGAATTAAAAATTAAATAAGGGTTAATTTATTGTCTGTAAAACAAATTATATAAGGCAAATTATTTTTCTTCGTAAGAGCCTGTCAGGCAGAAGCTGATAAAATGGTTACGAACTTATCTGGAGCGGTACTAAGGAATTATTGTTTGTCCTTTATAAAGTCTCTTAAAAGTCTCTGCATCTGAACTGCTTCCTACAATAGTTCCGTAATGCATGGGGATTACATATTCAGGTTTTATTGTTTCTGCAGCTCTGACAGCCTCTTCTGCTGTCATTACATAGGTGCCGCTTACAGGAAGGAGGGCAATGTCGGCATGAATATCCTTCATTTCAGGTATAAAATCCGTATCACCTGCATGATAAACACTTTCACCGCCTACAGTTACAATAAATCCAACTTTATCGGTAGATTTCTCATGGAATTTTTTACCAATATTATATGACGGAACGGCCTTTATATGAATGGACTCTACGGAAATCTCATCTCCAGGTTTGACTGTTTTTATATGTCCTGAAAGTTTTGACAGACAGCTATCAATTGTAACAATGACTGTGCTTTCTTTCTGTATTTTTGCTACATCTTCAGGAGAACAATGATCATAGTGTTCATGAGTAATAAGTATTATATCTGCTTTCTCAGCCTCTTTTATCTGAAAGGGATCGATATAAATTATTTTATCTCCTTCTATTTTAAAACCTGCATGACCTAGCCATTTTATCTTTTTTAACAGAGACATACTCTACAACCTCCATCTATAAAATTTAATTATATAGAATATAAATCTATACAATCATGTATCATAATTTACTCTCTTATGCCATCTATAGATTTAACATCTATTGATGAAAGGTCAAACCCCTCCATAGTTTTTCCTGACATAATTTCCGAGGCCATGAAGACCCTGTAAAGAGTACCATTACCTTTTCTATCTTTATCATCTATATTAATTCTTGCTATATATTTTTTTTCTATCAGATGGTCAATTGCTATTTTTGCCGTTCTGGTACATTTGAGACTTGTAATGTCTATTATTCCGCCATAACCTATCTGGCAGTAATTTTTTCCTTCGCCAAAACTCAAACGATAGAGTTTATTGTAAATAACGTCTTCATAAGGGGTAAGCTTAAGAGACAGTACATCACTCACAGCTTTCTCTAAAAGGTAAGTTTGTTCTGCAGAGGGAGAAATACTATCTTTCAGATGTAATACAACCTTTCCCGGCTTACTGACAGAAGGAGCAACCTGTTCTTCTGATTTTTCCTCAACCGGAATATCTTCTCTTGAAGGAAAGAAAACATCCATAACATCCGCAAGTCCTCTGCCAAGTTTTTTCTTCTCACTCAAAGCTTATCACCTCTTTTGCAAGGGTCATATAATCTTCCGCACCCTGGGATTGAGGATAATATTTTATTATAGGCAAACCATGACTTGTCGCTTCTCTGAGTTTAATATTCACACCTATAACACTTTTAAAGGTTCTCTCTTTGAAATAATTTTTTATTTCTTCCAGAACTTCTCTGGCCAGATTTGTTCTTTTATCATGCATGGTAGCAAGTGCATAATATGAAATATGGTGATTCAATTTTTCTTCCAGCAATTTAAGGGTCTGGAGTAATTTTCCCACGCCGTGGAGAGCGAAGAAACTTGTTTCTATGGTTATAAAAACCTCTTTACTTGCCTTCAGAGCATTAAAAGTTAAAAGGCCGAGACTTGGCGGGCAGTCTATTATAATATAATCGTAGCTTCTATTCATTTTCTTTATACTGGTAGAGAGTTCATTTTCTCTGCCTATTACACCGGCAAGTTCCAGTTCTGCAGCACTGAGTACTATATCAGACGGAGCAAGATCAAAATTTTCAGAAATCTTTATTATTATATCCTCTAGAGCCACATGTCCTGTAAGGACATCATAAATAGTAGTCTCCAGTTTTGGTGTCTCTATGTTAAGACCCACCGAGGCATGAGCCTGGGGATCTAAATCTACAAGCAATACCTTCTTCCCCGATTCTGCAAGACATGCAGATAGATTTATCGCTGTAGTTGTTTTGGCGCAGCCGCCTTTCTGATTTGCAATAGAAATAATTCTCATAAATTCAACTCTCTTTATATTTATTCATATGAGAATCGTGACGCGTGACGCGTGACGGGTGGAGTATTCTCATCGTTCGTTGTGAACACACAGCCATGACAGTTATATAGTTATATGAACAAAAAACGTCTTTATTTTCGATAAAAAATCTAATTTCATCTGTTTCATCTGACGTGTTTCCATAAAATTGTTGTAAAATTTCTACGAAAATATTAAAAATCCTCTATTTCTATCATAGAGCTCATGAATTCTATTTATAGTGTATTTCATAAACTGTTACTGACCTGAGCATAAACATGTAATAGAAGTATTCCTCCCGTCACGCGTTACGCGTCACGTATATTATTTATGCTTACCACAGTAGAATTACTATAAGCCTCTTTCTTTTTTCAAATAAACGTGGTAAAATCTTTTTATAATTCATCAAACGTCCGGGGCATTTATAGCAAAACAGTTGCAATGAGGAATGAATTTCCTGAAGAATGAAGGAGAAAAATCACTCTTTCATAAATAAAATTTAAAAAATCTGTTATTATTCACTATGCAGAACAGGAGATGTAAAAACCATGAAAATTAGCAAAACTTTACTTAATCCATTCGATTATATAAATCCGGAGAAAATTAAAAACAGGGTAAACACAATTAAAGATCGTCATCCCGAATGGGAAAAAGAAGATATATGCAAAGAACTTGTAAAACAGAAAGCCCGATTATGTGGAACTACCGGAGCAATTTCAGCTCTTCCTTCTTCTCTGCCAGGCATAGGTACTTTTATGACACTGGCAGGAGGGACAGCAGTAGATATAACTACTATGGTATTTTTCCTCTCAGAACTTACTCTGGAAATAGCCACAGTTTATAACAGAGAGCCTTCCACAGAGGCCACTACAAAAGAAGCTTTCTGGGTTCTTTCATCCTGTTTCGGTGTTGAAGCTGCCACAGTCGGCCTATCAAAAGTTGCAGTAATAAATGCTTCCAAAAAAGCTCTTTCAGTACTTATAAAAAAACTTCTCAGTGTAATAGGAGGCTGGCTTGCAAAGGGCATACTGTTACGAATGATACCCCTTGTTGGCTCTATTGTTAATGCTTCCATAAATATGTCTGCATGCAAACAGGTGGGTAAGGAAAGTGTACTCTGGTATAAAACCAATCCGGAACAGGACAGTATGTGGAATGCAGGTAAAGAAAAAAAAGTAGAAGACTGGGAAGAAGAAGGAACAGATGAAACTTCTCAGGATTTACCGGATGAAAATATCATACTGGAGCCAATGAATGAAGAAGAAGTCCGGGAAGAAGAAAAAACTGAAAAAGAACCGGAAGTAATACTACCTGAAGAAGGTGACACAGAAGATATACATCACATTGAAGACATTATAGAAATACCGGAAAAAGATGTAACAATTGAAGATATTCCGACAGAAGAACAGCAGGAAGAAATACCTGAAGATACTGAAGAAAAAGAAGAAATACCTGAAGATACTGAAGAAAAAGAAGAAATATCTGAAAATACTGAAGAAAAAGAAGAAATTACCAATGAAGAAATAGAGGAACAAGAAGCATTTGCAACAGATGAAGAAATCAATGAATATATAGGAAAAAAAGTAGAAGAAATAAAAAAAGATAAAGAAGAACATTTGAAAACCTTTAAGAAGAAAAAAAAGAAATAAATTATTTAGAGAAACTGCATCTTTATAATTTTTATCTAAAGCTTTATTTTACGGCATTTAAAATGAAATTTCCTATATTTTTAAAATAACTGTCAATTATGACCGGTTATAATATTTATGAATCTCTTAAAATTATCTTTAAGCGGAATATTCTGTATCAGTTTTATTCTTATAGCTCTTTATGTAGCAAGTGCAGAAGTTTTATATTACTGGAAAAACAGAGAGAACACAAAAGAGCATTTAACATCTCTGAAAAAAGTAAGGCTTCGTTTTTTTACCTGTATTTTACTGGCAGGTATAATGGTAATGATTTTTACAGGGGTTAATTTCATAACATTCAAATCACCTCATGGATTTTTAATTTTCTGGGGATTATGCCTCGTGCTGGTATTTTTCCTTTTTCTGCTCCCTGTAATAGACATGTTAGAAACAGGCCGTATGTATATTGAAAGAAAAAAATCCATTATTAAAGATATAGAAACAGGGAAAACAGAAAATCCCTATAAAAGTAAGAAACACTATTTAAATTAGCAGGAACACTATAATCTATGGTCAGGAGACTTCGTAGATCCAGAACCTGGTTGTGGAAAGAATGTGAAATAAATTACTTTTCAGACAGGCTCCTACATTAATGGCAAGGTTATTATAAAACATGTTCCCTTATTTTCATTACTCTTTACTTTGATGGTACCTCTATGGCATTTTATTATCTTTGCCGCAAGGGTAAGCCCCAGTCCGGTAC
>CALARM010000933.1 GCA_937888925.1 uncultured Synergistia bacterium
AAGAAGGAAGTTGACTTTCGATAAAGAATTCTTACAGGCGGTTACAATTAATATGAATATTAATTGTCAGATTTCTGCCTTCAGGCAGAGCATATTATAAAGAGTTAAAAAAAATTAAAGAGGTGAATGTTTTGAATAGTAGAAGGGTTGTTGTAACCGGTATTGGACCAATATGTTGCAATGGTATAGGTAAGGACGTATACTGGAATAGTTTAATCGAAGGAAAGACAGGAATTGATCGTATTTCTTCATTTGATCCTGCACCTTTTGCCAGTCAGGTCGCAGGAGAAGTGAAAAATTTTGTTGCCAGTGATTTTATAGATAGAAAAGAAGCAAAGAGAATGGATAGATTTACCCAGTTTGCCGTAGCTGCTACAAAACTGGCCATGGATGATTCAAACCTTACTATAACGGATGAAATGAGTGAAAGAGTTGGTGTTCTTGTCGGGAGTGGAATTGGCGGCCTGAGTACACTGGAACAGCAATGTGATGTTTTGAGCAAAAAAGGACCTGACAAAGTAAGTCCCTTTTTTATTCCAATGCTTATAGCCAATATGGCATCAGGCCAGATTTCTATTCAGTATAAGGCCAAAGGGCCGAATTTCTGTATAGTTACAGCCTGTGCTACAGGAGCCCATTGTATTGGAGAAAGTTATAATATAATCAGGAGAGGCCTCGCCGATGTAATGATTGCCGGCGGATCTGATGCAGCTATAACTCCTATGAGTGTAGCAGGTTTTGGCAACATGAAAGCTCTTACCAGAAGAAATGATGAACCTGCAAAAGCCTGCAGACCTTTTGATAAGGACAGGGACGGATTTATTATTGCAGAAGGTGCATGTGTATTGATACTTGAGGCTCTTGAGCTCGCCATAGCAAGAGGAGCAAAGATATACGGTGAGATTATAGGTTTTGGTATGTCAGCCGATGCCTATCATATTACTGCTCCTGATCCGGAAGGTGACGGTGCCCAGAGAACTATGGCCGGTGCTATAAAGGATGCAGGCCTCTCACCGGAAAAGATTGATTATATAAACGCTCATGGAACTTCCACTCCTTTTAATGATCGTATAGAAACCTATGCCATAAAGAAAGTTTTCGGAGAACATGCCGGTAAACTTGCTATAAGTTCAAATAAATCAATGATAGGCCATACACTCGGAGCAGCAGGTGCGCTGGAATTTGCCTCTACGTTACTTACTGTTCAGAATGACATAATACCTCCTACTATAAATTATGAAGTCTCTGATCCTGATTGCGATCTGGATTATGTACCGAATAAAGCAAGAAAGGCAACAGTAAATATTGCCCTGTCCAATTCTTTTGGTTTTGGAGGAACTAATGCTGTACTTGTAGCCCGTAAGTATAATGAAAAAGCGTGACAGGAAAATTGAGAAGCTTGAGAATAAAATCTGCTATAAGTTTAAAGACAGATCTATTCTGGAAACAGCTTTAACCCATGAATCTTTTGTTCATGAAATGCGAGGAAAAGACGAGAATGGAAATAAACCGGGTCATTATGAGCAGCTTGAATTTTTAGGAGATTCAGTCCTTGGACTTGCTATATGTCATATTCTCTTAAAAAAATTCCCTGACAAAAGGGAAGGATGGCTTGCAAAAACAAAAGCTCTTGTGGTAAGCAAAGATGTGCTGGAGAAAAAAGCTATAGAAATAAAACTCGGTTCTTTTCTTAATCTCGGCAGAGGCGAATTAAAGAGTGGAGGTAAAAAGAGACCATCCATTCTCGTTGATTCTTTTGAAGCTCTTATAGGTGCTCTGTTTTTAGACGGAGGTTACGAAGTTTGCAGAGATTTTATAGAAAAACAATTTTCTGAAGAAGTTGACCTGGTTATGAAAGAAGAACTCGTAGACTATAAAACCCTTCTTCAGGAAATAAGCCAGAGCCGCTATCATTGTCTCCCTTTTTATAGAGTAACAGAGGAACTGGGGCCTGAACATGAGAAAACCTTTCATATAACTGTTTATGTGAATAATAATCTTATGGGTAATGGTTTCGGTAAAACTAAAAAAGAAGCGGGACAACTGGCGGCTCAGGAAGCAATTAAGAAACTTAAGGCTATATGCGAAGGAAATGATTAAGAGGATATTTTTTCTGGTATGTTGCTTTTTATTCATAAGTTCTATTCTGCCATGCCATGGTCAGACTAAAAAGTTCTCCCCTGTTAAAGGTAAACAAATTGTCCGCAGTGAACATAATCTGAAAGATACAAAAAAGGCTCAGAAAAATAACTCTGAAGAAGAAAAAGATACTAATGTATTTATTCCTTCGAAGCCTTTTTTTGATCTTATAATTGTTGGCCTTGCAGAGGGAAGTGTCACAGGGTTTTCAAAAACAGGAACTATGGCGGAAGAACATGGATTTAAGGACGGACTTGACAGCAGGGGAAGAGTATCACTCTATGTAAGAGGAAAAGTTGCAGGAAAATATGGAATAACAGTGAATTATGATTCGGAAGATGATGGTGACAGACTCTTCGATAATCTCGATCCTGATAAAATCTATCCACTGTACGGAGACGGAAGTAATTACTACAGAGACGGTCAGTCGAAAAATAAAGTTTATGCCAGAGTGGATATAGATAAATCATACCTGGTATACGGAAATTTCTCCACAGGTTTTACAAACACAGAGTTTTCTTCTTACAACAGAACTGTTCCCGGTGTGAAAGGTCATTACGAAAATTCCTCTATGAAACTTACACTTCTTGGTTCTACTGCCAATCAGACTGCCAGAGAAGACGAAATAAAAGGTAATGGCCTTTCAGGTGTTTTTTTTCTCTCAGGAAAAGACATTCTTGAGGGAAGCGAACGTATAAGGATAGAAACCAGAGATAGAGATATTCC
>CALARM010000934.1 GCA_937888925.1 uncultured Synergistia bacterium
GAGTTATTGCTTCGGAAGTTCAAAAGGATCTACAGGATTTTGCTCTGGTAATTTCGTGCGGAGTAAAAGGTTAGAGATTATTTTACTATTTTATCTTTTCTACTTATAATTAATTTATTCTTAAATATCCACACTCTTCCTGCAGAAGTGGAAGTATTTTTATTTATCCACAGATATAGATTATAAAAAAATCTATAAAATAAAGTAATTTGTTTTATTTTGTAATCTATGACAGCTTGCTATTACTGGACTTAATAGTAAAAACTTTTACTGCGCCTTTCAAGCATCTTTAATTGGACATTTTGTTTATTAAATTGTATAATATCTTTTACTAAAGTAGTTTTTTTTCTTTTAGAAAAATGTCCTTATGTTATTTATTGAGTTTAAACTAAAGATATACTATATATTATAAAAAATATAAATCTTCTAAAATTTATTTTTTATGGAGGTATGAATATGGATATAATTATAGATATGATAATTTCCCCGGCCAATCTCCTTAATGTATTAAAAGAAAATAATTTAATTAATGAATTTTTATCTGATATCTCTAATACTAAAAAACTTAACTTGCTACATCTTATAGGTTATGATGATGCTCGAGCAATTAAAGACAAACCAAGTAGAATAGAAACTTATTTGAGAACAAAAATTAAATTTTTACGAAATTCTATAATTAAGGATGATGCTATAGCAGAATTATCTATAATTTTCTGGCTAGAAAGTTTTTTGAAAAATGAAAGTGAGCAATCAGGTATTAGTAAATTAAAATTGAGATATTCTTTTGCAGATAGGGAAGCACAAATAGAAGACAATATAACAGAAGAGAAAAAAACATATCTAATAAAAGATAATGAAATAAAAGAAAAAGAGGATTTTTTACTCACAGATTCTATAAATTTCCTTTATCCTCTCATTAAAAGATTAATAGATGAAAATAATATATGGAAAGCTTATTTGATAGCTTCTCTTATACTTTTTAGTGATAAAAATAACCTGGGAGATCTGGACAGCTTTGAAAAAAATTATCTTGATAATTTTAGAAAGTTGAATGTATCGTATTTAACAAGCAAATTAGAAGAATTTATAAATGATTTTTTTATTTTAGCTGCTCTGGAGAATGAGGTAAATAAATTAAAAGATGAGTTCTCAACTCTAGGAGAACAACTTGTAAATGCTGGACAGAATATGGCTGATAATGGTGTAATTCCTTCGAAAGATATACTTAATAGATTGAATCTTATTTGCAGTGATTTTGAACGGTTTAAGAAACTAATTCAGCAAGCAGCTAATTTTTACAATATAGGAGAAAAAAAAGATAGAGAACTTAAATGATCTTCTGAACGTTGTCACTGATGTCCAGGAACACAATCAAAATATTAAAAAAGCAAAGGATGAATTTCAAAATTCTCTTTCTTTATTTAAAAAGGCACTTCAAGTTGAATTAAAGGAATATGATGAAGAAGGAGCAAGGCATTTAAGTTTATTCAAAGAAAAAATTCAGCAAGAAATTAATAATATCTGTCAAGCACCAGATGAGGAAAATTCATTACAGATTTGTAAAACAGTCATTGAAAATACTCATCCTGTTTGTCTACTTTTACAATTAATTTCAGGGAAATTTGGTTATAGTAAAATAATTCAACTTTCCGAATCTATTAATAAAGACTATGGTGAAGAGATTACTGGCCTGGCTATGCAGAAACTTCTTTATATTTCAGAAGAAAAGCAACCAGATAATGTGGAGAATAATCCAGATAATACTACTATAGATACTGTAATAGAAGAAAAAATATTAAACAACAGCAATGAGCTTACCGTAAAACCTGTAGTTAAAGACGAGATACCAACAACTGAAACAAATATTTCTTTAAAGCCTTTAATTGAAGAAGAGGTAAAGAAAAATAGGAATGAACTTCCTGCAAAACCTATAGTTCAGGATGAGCTACCAATAACTGAAATAGACCTTCCTGTAGAGCCTTTAATTGAAGAAGAGGTAAAGAAAAATAGGAATGAACTTCCTGCAAAACCTATAGTTCAGGATGAGCTACCAGTAACTAAAATAGACCTTCCTGTAGAGCCTTTAATTGAAGAAGAGGTAAAGAAAAATAATGAACTTCCTGCAGAACCTATAGTTCAGGATGAGCTACCAATAACTGAAATGGACGTTCCTGTAGAGCCTGTAATCAAAGAAAAAATATCAAAAAACAGTAATAAATTGCCTGCAGAGACTATAGTTCAAGACGAGATACCAACAATTAAAATTGATATTCCTGTAGAACCTGAGAAATTTTTTTATCTGGAGTTTAATTCTCAGGATAGTTCACAGACAATTGCCAGTTCTATTTTAAAAAACACAGTTCATAACCGTTTTAATGATTTAAATAGGTTAATCTGGCATTTAATATTTGAAGATAAATTAGGGCTTGCTTTTCATTTAACCCATATTCTTGAGTTACATTATCCAAAGCAAAAAGTATATACTCCTTCCTGGCTTATACGTTCAATAGCTATAGGTAAATATATTAGATATGAAAGTGGTGCTATAGCAAACCTTTTAAAAGAAGATTTTTCAAACTTTGATGAAAAAAGTTGTTTTATTGAAGGTAATAAAGATTGGAACCATGCTATTCGTTTTCTTCTAGTATCTGCAACACTCTGCCCGGCACTTCTTACACCTTCAGCAGGTTCTTCTGAAATACTTAGAACACTCAGATTGAAAGAAGGATTGGGGAAGCTTTACGAATATTTTACTTTTATTAAAATTTATGGAGACAAACTTCAGGCCCTTGATGTTAATTCTTTGAAGAAAGTGAAAGATCAAGTAGCCTGGAGATCTGAAATGGATTCATTAATATCCAGAGTTAAATACTGGAAATCTCAGGCTCCTCACTATAATATTATAAGTGTTCCGGGGAGAAAAGTATGGTTGTACTGGTTAAAAGAAAAAGAACTTATTCATAACCTATTATGTTATATAACAAAAGATGATTTATCCATAATTGAAAAAGCCAAAAGAGATATTCAGAAATACTCAGATCAAAGTGTGATTAAAAAATTAATTTATGAAACCCATAGAGAAATTTTAAATATATCCTCTGGTAGTGATATTGTTACAAAAGGTCAAAATCAGCTATTTAAACATGTTTCCGAAGCTATTGGTTTTCTTAGAGAATGGGTTGAATTACAGGAAACCCGTCCAAATAGAAAGAAAGGTTTTATTCAGGAACAGGCAGAAAAATTAAGAGAAGATATTTTTAGTCTTCATAATATGGTTCTTGCAGAATTAGAAGTTTTTAAGAAGAATTATAATTCTTTCTTAATACAGGCCAGTATTTCCTGCTGTAAAAAAACTCTGGAAAAAGTTTATGATCTTTTTGACCCGAAGGTTATAATACCTCAAGAAGAAATTAATCCTAAATACCTGCTTAATTTAGATTTTTTAAAAATACCTTCTCTTATTTTAAAGGAAAACTGGGAACCTGAAAATTATAATCATGAAATTTTACTAAATTATATTTTAGATCTTATTAACAGTGAGGTTCAAAACTGGGAAGATATATTTAACATACATGCTGAAAATAGAAATCATGATACTACGAAATATATTATAGAATATCTTGAACAAAATGAGAAAGCACTGGTAAATAGTGATTTAGATCAAATTCGTCAACTCAGAGAAAAACGAGTTCAAGAATGTAGAGAAGCTTTAACGACAGATATTAATGCTACCAGAAAAATAATAGAAGATGCTTTAATTGACGGTCTCTTACCGGAAAGCGAGCGACTTGAATTATCAGGCATTATTGAATCAATTGAATTAAATATTTCTGAGATATTACGTTTTTTTGACATACATAGAAAATTAAAAGTTATAAAAGAAAAAATTGAACAAAAAAGGCAATCAGAAATTGAAAGAATTAAAAATAAACTTAAAGAGACAGATATAAAGAATCACCCTGCCTATGCTCGAATTTTAAAAGTTGTGGAAAAGGGAGATGTTTTAACAGCAAATGAATATATACAATTAATATCTACAGGGCAAACATTACCGCAGGAGTATGATTTAACAAGTTCTTTTCAGGATTTTTTCCCGGATAAGTGTGTTAGTATTGAGAATTTTTTCTGTAAAGATCATCCTGAAAGGCCTTCTGTTCGCCAAATCATTAAATATATTGGTAATGGAAAAAGTATTGGTCCTATTTCCTTAAAAAAAGTTCCTGGAGCACAGGCTAATAATGCTTCTAATATGCTTGAAGCATGGTTTACAGCTAAAAGAACGACAGAAGAAAATATAGAAAAAGAGATCGCCTGTATCTTAAATCATATTGGCTTTACTACTTTAAATGTTTTTCGAATTAAATTAGCTCATAAATTATGGTTTGAAGCTATTACAGAGGTTATATATGATAAGAACCAGTGCCCTGTATCAAGATATGGTTCGGAAGCAAAAGGAATATACCATATTCTATGTGTTAGAGACAGACCACCGGAAGAAGATCTATTAAATGATGTAGGAGAAATGTATTCTAAAAAGGCTCCTGTTATAGTATTTTATTTTGGCCATATGACAGAAAAAAGACGTAGAGATCTTGCCCGTCTATGCCGTGAACGGCGAAGAACATTTATTGTTATTGATGAGACACTAATCCTATACCTGTGTGGAGAAAGAGGAGCCAGATTACCTGTTCTGTTTGGTTGTTCTCTTCCATTTACTTTTCTTGAACCTTATATTGATACTGCAGGTATTGTTCCTCATGAAATGTTTTATGGAAGGAAAAAAGAAAAGGATAGTATAATTGATCCTATGGGTTCCTGTTTTATTTACGGTGGAAGACAGCTCGGGAAAACAGCTCTTTTAAGGCATGTGGAACGTTCTTTCCATAATCCTAAAGATGGACAAATAGCTTTATGGATTGATCTTAAAGTAGAATTAGCAGATACTATCGAGGATATCTGGAGAGTATTGATAGATAAGTTAAAAGAAGCTGAAGTATTACCCTCTGAACTTCTAAGGCATACTAAAGAAACTAAATTGCTTGATCTTATTCGGGAATGGTTAGACCTTAATCCCCATCGTAGAATATTACTTTTACTTGATGAATCTGATAAATTCCTTGAAGCTGATGCTAAAAAAGACTTCCTTCATGTTTCTCGCCTGAAAGGACTAATGGATCAAACAGGAAGGCGGTTTAAAGTAGTTTTTGCAGGTTTACATAATGTACAACGTACTACAAGGCAGGTCAATCATCCTCTGGCACATTTTGGTGAACCCCTCTGCATCGGACCACTGCTTAAAAATGGTGAATTCCGTGAAGCTCAGGCTTTGATAAAGAAACCACTGGAAAGTATTGGATACTACTTTGAATCTTCAGATCCAATAATGCGTATTCTTTCACAAACTAATTATTATCCAAGTTTGATTCAGCTTTACTGCAAACATCTACTTCGTTATATTACGGAATCTTCTGCTGGTTTATTTAAGCCATATGAATGTCCACCTTATAAGATTACTTCTGATGATGTTGAAAATGCTTATAAAAGCCAGGAACTTAGAAAAGCAATAAGAGATAAATTTATGTTAACCCTGGATCTTGATCCAAGGTATAAAATAATTGCTCTGGCAATTGCCTATCATAGTATTTCAGAGAATGGCAATAAACTGGAAACCTGTTTCCCCTTAACAGAAATACGGGAAGAGGCAATTACCTGGTGGCCTGATGGTTTTCAGGATTGTATTGCTATAGATTCTTTTCGTGTTCTTTTAGATGAAATGATCGGACTTGGTATCCTTAAAATTAATACTGATGGAAAATATTCTTTAAGAAGCCCTAATGTTATAACATTATTGGGAACCAAAGAAGAAATAGAAGATAAACTTCTTAATCAAAATTTGGAAGCTCCTCTTGAATATGAACCTGCTATCTTCAGGTCTGCTTATAAATATTCAGAGAAGATTGATTTATTTCGGAGGAATCCTCTTACTGCACAACAGGAATCTAAATTAAAATCTTCTCAATATGGTGTTTCTATTATTTTTGGTAGTGAAGCATCAGGTTTACTGGAACTGGAAGATTTTTTTAAAGCTAACTTTGGCAATAAATTCTTTAAGAAACCTTTAAATATAATTGATAAAACTACCTTTACAAAGTATCTTTTAGATATGGATGAAAGACAAAAATATGGAACAACATTAATTATGATTTCCCATGAATATCCATGGTCTGAAAGCTGGGTTTATGGAGCTTTAGAAAAAATCAACAGATTAAAATCTAAAGATGCTTTTTTACAAATAGTTTTTATTGCAGATCCGAATAAAATATGGTCTTTAGTGAGAGATTTATCTGAATTTAATACATTGATTTCAAGGGGAGTAAATATAATTAATCTGGTACCATGGCATGACCTGGCTTTTCGTCAATGGCTCTCAGATTGTAATATAAGCCAGAGTGATAAAGAGACCAGATATAAAATATTTAAGGTAATTGGTAATTGGCCTGTATTACTCCAACATTTTTATAACAAAATTAAAAGTGACAAACATTTATGGGAGAAGGAACTGGAGGGATTGAATAAGTCTCTGGATGATCCGGAATTTTGTAAAGAATTAATACCAAAATTTGGTCTGGACAATTCTCAGGGGAGTAAACTTTTAAGAACATGGGTAGATATGGATGTAGAAGAAATATCAAAAGAAGATTTAAAGACTTTAGCTGAAAATATACCTGACTATGTAATCGAACAAACCTTGCGGTGGGCAGAACAATTAAGTCTGATCAGACCTGTAAAAATTAACTGTTGGAAGATTGATCCGATAGTTAAAAGAATTCTTTCAATTTGCAGGTGTAAGGTATAATGGTTAAATATTGGTGGCAACTACCAGGTCCTGGTAAATTTATTTCTAATATAACCCAGGATCTCAGGGATGGTAAAAATGTTATAATACTTCTACCTGAATATGCTCCCAAAGGAATTTTCAGGGCTTTGAAAAATGCCTATGAGTTTTACAACATAGGTCAATGGTATACTCTGGATATAGGTGAAGAATATAATAGTTCCATATTACCAGTATATTTTTTATTTAATAAATTTGCACCAAATCTTAAATCTTATGAGATTCGTAATATTCATACTTTATTAAAGCAGGAAGCTTTCTGTGAAAAAGTTATCTATCTTGACAATATAAACAGTAAAGTGTGGCCTCTCTGGAAAGAATTTTTAACGGAATATGAACATGCATGCCGTTCCACTTCTTTAGTTGATCGTACTTTATTCTGTGTACCTCTTATCGGTGAACTTGCTTTAAAACCAATAAAAAAAGAAGCATGTATTGTACACCATTCATGGGAGAATATTATTTCTTATTTCGATATGCTTTTATATACGTTACAATGTTTTCATAGTAAACCACTGAAGGATTTACAGAAGAAAATTTCTGTAGGAATTACAACAAATATAGCTTTATGGGATCCTGAAATCGCAGAGCGTCTATCTTATGAGAAAATTGATGTAATTCTTAATCCAGTATCATTTCTAAAAAGTATTGCCAGGGAAAGAAACTGGGAAAATAAAGAAACTACCCTGGAGAGACTTAAATGGCATAAAGGTATGATAGATAAAATAGATGGGGAAGAAAAAATTCATTCTGCAGTTTTATCACTGAATGATCCTTATAAAGAAATAGAAAGAAGAATATGGAATGCTGAAGTAGGTATAATATTTCCTTTTATTGAAGAATGTCGTCGCAAAATTCTTGAAAATTATGGAGGTTTACTGGAAATTCCATTTACTACACGGTTTGGAGAAAAAATAAAAGAACTAAGAGATCTGGAAATCGGACATATAGAATCTCAGATATTAGGAAATGAAATTCAGATAGATTTTAAAATAAAGCGGAATATCAGTAGATTAAGAGAATTACGCAATTCTCTTTCCCATCTTTTACCAGTAGATCCTGAATTATTGATAGATAAAGAGGGTATTTTAAGTATCAAATTTAAATAATAATAAACTATAGTATTATATTTAAGAAAGGATACATATGTCATCTTTTTTTACTCCTCATTGCCCTCTTGGTATTGAAGTACAGAAAATATTACTGGAAAAACCAGATGGAATGGCTTTTCATGAAATAAGGCGAAATCTTCGTCTTAAAGGTAAGTTTATTGAAGAAAATAACCTTCGTGAATTATTTTCTCATCCAGAAATATTTACTGCTCTGCCAGATGATCATTTCTGTCTCAGCAGTAAAATACCGGTAAGTAATAATTTACCTGAAAAACAATCCAAAAAGGATGACATACAAATAGTTACTGAAATCCCCTGGATAAAAAACCTTTCAAAAGCTGTCAGTAATTATATTGTCCTGGATCTGGAAACTACAGGACTTGATCCTGATAAAGACAGGATTATTCAGATCGTTGCCATTAAAATAAAAAATGATTTGCCTGTATATGCCTGTAATTACTATATTGATCCATCACCTGCAAAAATACCATATACATTAAAACTTAAACTTGGACTCGATTCTCATCCGGAAATTGAAAAAGAAATTTTTAACGGTAAAAAAATAAAAGATATTAAAAAAGAATTATTAAATTTCCTGGGTAATTATCCGGTTGTAGCTCATAATGCACGTTTTGATTATAAGTTTCTTTCTTCAGCATTAGGAAATTTACAAAATATTATGATTGATACGTTGGAAATCGCATTATTATTATATCCTGAACTACCCAATCATCGTCTTGAAACACTTATTGATAAAACTGGTGTCACATTTGAAGAAGCAGCAGATATATGGACTCAGGCCACAGGTAATATGAAGCAGATTATTGATCATTCAACAATGCACAATGCGGTAACTGATGCTTCGTTACTTGCTGCTATATATCCTCATTTATTAAAGAGATTTTATGATAAAACTTCTCCTGTTTACACTATTTTATACAACCTTATCCCAGAAGCTTTCGAAGATATATGGAATGGTGAAGTGAAAAATGTAGACTCTTTTTTTGAAAATAATATAAGACCTGTTAAGGGACAATCGCCTGAAATATTAGAGCTGCCTTCAAAAATCAGAAATCCGGAATTACTCTTAAATAACTATATAAAATCAAGGAATTTTCCGATACGTCCCGGGCAGATGGAAATGACAGAAATGATATGGAGTGCGCTTAATCAGGGAGAATTTACCTTAATAGAAGCACCTACAGGAACGGGAAAAACTATAGCTTATCTTGTACCTGCAATTATAAAAGCTATGAAAGAAGGCCAGAGAGTAGTAATCTCCACTGCCTATAAGAATCTTCAGGATCAATTAATTTCTGAAATTAATAATTTAAGAGATTTTATTGGTTTACCACTGAATTATCAAGTAATTAAGGGCATATCTAATTATGTCTGTCATGACAGACTCTTAACTTACATATCTGAATTAGATGAAACATCTACTTTTACAGAAAGATATATTTTAGCTTATCTCTTATCCTGGAGATTAACATCCAATGAAGGCACTCTGGATGAGATCAGCTACTGGTGTAAAAGTACTTTCAATTTATCTTCTCATATTATCTCTGCTATTTCAGCTTCTCAATCTTCCTGTGGAACAAAAAGATGTAAAGAACTATCCTGTCCACTTGTAATTACTACAGAACAGGCAAAGACAGCTCATCTTGTAATTATAAACCATTCCTTATGGTTTTTAGAATCAAGCAGGCTTCCACCATTTCAGGATATTATAATTGATGAGGCTCATAACCTGGAAAATATTGCAACTATAGCTCTTACCCGTGAAGTATCCAGAACTACATTAGAAGATCTTTTTAATCGATTAATAGATAAGGAAACCGGTCGGGGAGTATTACCGAGATTGCTTGCTCAAAGTAAAGATAATTCTGTTAAAGATAAAGTGCGCCAGATTTTTGCATCTCTTGAACGTTTACGCACACTGGTAGCCAACTTTGGTTCTCACCTTATGTCTTTTATAAGAGCCTGTAACGGTAATATTGATTTTCGATATTCTGCTTCATTACGTCTGGAAGCAGATCCCAGGAAGGTAGAAGCTACACGCTGGGCTAATATTGATGGGGTAATTAAACAACTTTTTGATTTACATATAAGAGATATAATTCAATTGCTGAGAG
Organism: uncultured Synergistia bacterium; assembly: GCA_937888925.1. Next base: position 10,143 of record CALARM010000934.1, read on the forward strand.
ATCTTACCGGTTTAGTAACATCTAAACCTGATATTTCCTCTGCTGAACAGATAATAGTAGAGCTTCGTAATATACTGGAAGGCTTCCATGAACAGGTTCAGCTTCAGATTGAAATTATAAGAGTTTCAAATTCTAAATTTGTTTACTGGATTGAAGTTGAAACTTCAAGCAATAAAAATAAAATACTTGAAGAGAATGAAATTACTGAGTTGCAGATAGATTACTGGGCTTTAAAAGCTGCCCCAATTCGTGTGGATGAAGCACTTAAATATCACTATAATAAACTCAATAGTGCCATATTTGTCTCTGCCACATTAACTATTCGAGGAGGAGATTTCAGTTTTTATGTGGATCGCCTTGGACTTTCAGAATATCTTGAACAAAATAATCTGCATATGGTAAAAGGTGGACTGAATTATAGTGATAATGTTTTTTTAGGTTTAATTAACTATCTTGAATATACTCCCATTGAGCGGACAATGAAAAGCTTTATAGAAGAATTTACAAAAGAGTTAGAATTATTTCTTGATTTCACAGATGGACGAGCTCTTGTACTCTTTACTGCAAGAGATCGTATGGTTGAAGTGTTTGAGAGATGTGTAGATAAGCTGGCACAAAAAGGAATACCTCTTTACGGTCAATTACCGGGTACATCCAGAAGACAGTTACAGGAAGATTTTTCAGCCCGTCTGGAGTCTGTTCTATTTGGTTTGCAGAGTTTCTGGGAAGGTATTGATGTACCGGGGGAATCTTTATCTTTTGTAATCATTGAAAAACTTCCTTTCCCATATCTTTTTGATCCTGTATTTAAGGCAAGGCGTGAAGACGTTTTGCAGAAGGGACACCATGAATTCAATGATTATATTTTTCCACTTATGGCAATTAGATTTAAACAGGGCTTTGGGAGATTAATAAGAAAAATAGATGATAGAGGAGCAGTTTTACTGATGGATAAAAGAATCCACCGTAAAGAGTATAAATATGAACTGCTACAGTCATTACCCGGTTTTATGCCAAGAAAAGAAAATGTGGAAAGAAGTCGAAGCCTTTTTTATCAGACTATTATTGACCTTTTACCCGGTCTTATCCATGTAGATGATAAAAAAGATCTCTTAGATAATTTACCAGCTGAACTAATACCAGATTTAGTTGCATCTCTGGCTAAATTTACTATACCAGGGATCATTCCTGAGATAGAATATGAAAATTATCGTTCAGTTCTCTTAAATGCTTTACAGGAAATATTTCGTTTACGTGATTTTCGTTCTGAAGAACAGGAAGAAGTGATTAAGGCCATACTTACCGGTCAGAATGTGCTTGCCCTTCTTCCAACAGGAGCCGGTAAATCATTATGTTTTCAGCTAACTGCTCTGTTAAGGGAAGGTGTGACTATTGTATTTTCTCCTCTTATTGCTTTAATGCGTGATCAGGTTCAATCATTAAATGATCGTGGAATAGAGATAGTCAGTGCTATATATAGCGGTCAACCTGCTGATGAAAAAGAGGAAACTCTGGCAAGAATGCGGGCGGGCAAGGTAAAGCTGGTATATATTTCACCTGAACGTATAAGAGATCCTCATCTTATCCATACAATTCAACATGTTAATGTCAATCAGATAGTTGTTGATGAAGCTCATTGTGTGGCTATATGGGGACCAAGTTTTAGACCGGATTTTTTATATCTGCCAAAAATTTTCAAATATCTAAAAAATACACCTCCTATTGCAGCATTCACAGCGACTGCTACTATTGAAATACGTAAGGAAATAATTACTGCTTTAGATATGAAAAATCCTGTAGAAATAATAGCTTCTTTTGACAGACCAGAATTACGATTTGTAGTATACAATGAAAAATCCCGTTATAATCCTATTCGTTCTAAAAATAATAGATTTTCTGTGCTTATGAGAATACTTCAGGCTGCTGATCAAAAAAGGGAATCAGTTATTATATATGTTGCTACAACCGTTGAAGCTGATCTTCTTTCAAGAAGGCTTAGAGCAGCAGGTTATGATGCTCGTTCTTATCATGGACGCATGAATACATCAGAGAGAAATAGTGTTCAGGAGCTGTTTATGGATGACCATATTAATATTGTAGTCTGTACAAAGGCTTTTGGTATGGGAATAGATAAATCTGATATTCGTTATGTAATTCACTATAATATGCCTGGCGATATAGAGTCCTATTATCAGGAGGCCGGACGGGCAGGCCGTGATGGTAAAGAGTCATACTGTGTATTATTATATCATAAATCAGATAGAAAAACACATGAATACTTTATCGAATCCGGACTTCCTGAAGAAGAAATTTTACAGGAAATTATAAAGAGGTTAAGGAGAGAACCTTCAGATAAAATTCATCTGGATACAGAGACTCTCAGCAATGAATTACTGATTGATGAAGTAAAATTAAAGATCGGTTTACATCTTTTAGAACAGGCTAATTTTATAGAAAAAAGCTCTGATTTTACATTAAGAGGCTCATTATTATTACGAGAAGATGAAGATACAATTATGGAATATCTAAAAGAAAATCAACCATCTTCTGTAAAATTATTCCAGGAAGCTATAGATAAATTATCCTGGCCGGCTTTTAGAAAGATAGAAATTAACTTGCTTGAAGCTTCAGATAAATTGCGAGTTAGTCCGGATACGATAGATAATCTTTTAATAAGCCTTACAGTGGCAAATTTAATTCTCTATAGACCATGGGAAAAAGGCAGTATAATTTATAAAGGTCCCCGTCTTTTATCAGGTGAAGCTTATAATATTGAAATTGATGGGATGAAAAAAGCAATAAATCTCAAGGAAAAATTGGAATCTATGGTACGTTATGCAGAAGCAAAAGAAGGAAGTATATGCCGCAGAACAACTATTTTAAGATACTTCGGTCAAAAAGGTAATAAAAAGAACTGTGGAAGTTGTGACATCTGTGTCCCTGAGTATAAATATCCCTGGAGTTATATTACCAGACGTGATACAGCAAATCTTTCTGATTATTTTGACCCGGCATTTACACTTTTAGAAGTGATTAAATGGAATCTCGATCAGACTAAATATGAACGTAACCCTTATGGAACAGGCACTATAATAAATATACTTAAAGGTAATGATTATACAATAAGCCAGTATCAATCTATACCTGAGTTAAGACAGTGGCGTCTTCAGAAATTACGATCCTGTCCTTACTGGGGAGTATTTGATACCTTACCACAGAAGGACAGAGTAATAAATAACTGCCTGGAGAGATTACTCAAAGAAGGATATATTGAAGAAATAACAGCAAATTTTATGAGCGATAATGGCCATTATGAATATAAATATCCTGTATTTTTAACAAAAGGATCTGAACAGCTATTACGAGGTGAATTATTAAAATGGTAAATTCAGAAAGGAGAGGAATATATGCCTGTATCTTTACATAAGAGACAATACCGAGTAGACAAGTTAGGCATAATCAGTCAGCAGATGGCCGGTTATGCAGGAGCTAAAGTATTTGCCCGTGAACTTGTTCAAAATGCAGATGATGCAAAGGCAGAATGGATAGAATTTCATTTTACATCTAAATATCTTGCAGTAAAGAATAGCAGCAGTTTTTCTGAAGATGATTTCAGTGCTATCTGTACTATTGCTTCCGGAAATAAAAGAAGTGATGAAGAGACTATTGGTAAATGGGGTACAGGTTTTCTCACAGTTTTTCAACTTACAGATTTCCCGGAACTTCACTCTTCTGGGATAAAATTGAACTTTGATCTTACAAAAGATGAAATCGATGAAGAAATATCATCAATAACAGATTCTACAGAATTTTACTTTCCATGGCGTAGAGAAGATACGGAAGTATCAGAAAGATTAGGTGTAGATCTATGGACTGATGAACGTATCCGGAAGTTTGAAGAAGAAATATTCTCTAATTTTTATGCTTTATTACCTTTTCTCCGTCATATAAATCAAATAAGTATATATAAAAATAAAAATCTTCTATACCAGATAAGTCGTAAACTTATATCTAAAGAAGAACTAATAAATAATTCTATTCGTGAAAGATGGGAATTTATATTTTACGATCGTAAACAGGGTACAGTATCAGATGAATGGATCTTCTATCATGGTGAACTTGATCAAAAATTTATATTTAAAGGCAAAAAAATTAAGAGTAGATCTATATCTTTTGGATATATGTGTAACAAATCAACGTCTTCCAATAATATGAAAGGTATACTTTATAATTTTTTACCGACAGATGTTTATACAAATTTTTCATTTCATATTAACGGAGACTTCTTTCCTGATGCCAATCGTAATAGTATTTTATTAGATCACAGTGTTCAATCTGATTGGAATCGAATAGTTATTCAGGGAATTGCCAAACTTTTCTCAGAAAATCTGGAATATTTAAGAGAAGAAAATTCTACTCCTGAAGCATTTTACAGATTATTTCCTGTAGAATATAATAATAACTTTCCTTTGCTCAAGTTAATTACTGAACAGTTCAGAAAAGAGGCTAAAAAAACCCGGATAATTAAAACTACCGATGGTAAATGGACTGTTCCCGGTAATGTTTATCTGCCATGTGATAAGGAAATTCGCAGTATGATCGAAGATTACTTATCAGATATTGCCCCTGATAATATACCTTTTTATATAAAAAATTTCTTTAGTAATGATTTTAAACTTTTTTCTTTGAAACATTATATGCAATATCTTCGGAATGAGGTTAAGGACAGGGTAGAGATCTCCAGTGCGCCTCCTATTATAAATACACATGAAAAGATTGATAATGTTTTTAGATATCTGTCAGGAGAGCTTAATAAACAGAGAACAGAGTCAGAGAAAACCAGGCTTTTGAGTTGTCTTGATGAAGTCCCGCTTT
>CALARM010000935.1 GCA_937888925.1 uncultured Synergistia bacterium
TGTCAAGAAGAGTAGTATTTAAAGGTAAAGTTAAACTTTTCTCCGTTGAATTTTCATCATAGTTTTTTGTTTCTGTATTATTTTTTACATCACTACCAGGACCAGTCATAATTTTACCCCTTTTATCTTTATGATATAACTTTTCAGCTATCAGAAGATTAATATTACTGATCTGACCATAAGCATCTACTGAATTGTTTGTAATATATAACTGATAGCTCCTATCTAAATGTTCTCTAACAGCCATGACCGTAACGGTCATAACGAAGTATGAGGATCTGTTCCTCCCGTCACGCGTTACGCGTTACGCGTTACGATTCTCATATAAACTTAATACTGAAAAATTAACTGAAAAAAAGTCTCTTTTAAAAAATTTCTACTGGAATATATATTATATTATAAATCCTTTACAAAAAATAAACAGTGAGATTAGATACATTAACAGCGAAGTTGCTTCGAATATATTCAGGCAGAAGTACCTGTTCAATAAAAATCACACATCCTGTAGATTAAATATTATTAAAAGAACATATTTGTGATATTATCCTGTATAATTATATACCCATATTTAGCTTTTTCTATACTTCCAAATAGAATTTGGCCATTAAAAGAAATCTTATTGAAAAACAATAAAATTATGATAAAATATAATTATTGTAAAATTTCACAGAAAGAGGAGTTTTTTTTATGGGAGAAGAAACATATGCAATCGAAAAATCTTTTGAATTACAGGAACAGGATAGAGCACTCGGCGCTTTTTGCTACGGAGGAATACTCTTAAACCTGGTTACAGGCATAGGAGGACTTATTGTACCTCTTTATGTGCTTATATCGGAAAAGAAAAACACACCGCCTTTAAAACTCCATGCCATACAATCTCTTGCAAGTCAGGGAGGATTTTATATTATTACCGTTCTGGCATGGGGACTGGTACAAATAATTACTAATTTTACTTGTCTCGGCTTATTGCTGGCCATACCTCTGGGACTTTTACTGCCTCTTGCCTGTGTTGGAGCAAATCTTTACTGGGCTTATAAAACTTACCAGGGACAAAGTTTTACCATACCTTTTATTTCGGATTTTGTGACAAAACAGTTTAAAAAAGAATAAGGTGATGTTATGAGTTCCGGCTTTTTATGGAAACCGCCCGATGGTTATGAAGAAGTAAAATCGGCAGTTCCGGGGATTACAGTATTTGCTCCTGTACGTGAAAATTCTGAGATAAGGGAAAAAGTCAAAAAATTCGAATGTCCTCAGTGCGGAGCAGATACAAAATATAATGTATCTGCCGGAGGAGTGGCATGCGAACACTGCGGTTATGTAAAAGCTGTAGAAGCAAAACATGAAGGCATTTCGGCAGAACAGTTTGAATTTACTGTTGAAACAATGAGTGAAGCAGAACAGGGATGGGGCGTGACACGACAGGAACTTCACTGCAATAACTGCGGCGCCGAATTAACACTTATAGAAGGAGAAATCTCTACAAAGTGCCCTTTCTGCACTTCAAGTAAGGTAAATATTCAGACTGCAAAGTCTGATACATTGAGACCCCGTTTTCTTATTCCTTTTAAAATAAAACCTGAAGATACGGGAATAAAAGTAAAGGAATGGCTTAAAAAAGGCTGGTTTCATCCGAAAGAACTGTCCCAATCTTCAGATGTAAATAATTTCAGCGGTATTTATATGCCGTTCTGGACATTCGATGCAGACGTATCCTCTAAATGGGAAGCGGAGGTAGGTCATGAAGAAAGTGAAAGATATTATGATTCCGATGCAAAAGAATATAAAACAAGAACTGAAATACACTGGCAGTGGAAAAGCGGTTATGTAACGCTTAATCTGGATGATATCCTTATAAGCGGCAGTTCCTCTACAAGCCGGGTTATACTGGAAAAACTCTATCCTTTTGAGTTAAAAGATCTTGTGTCATATAATCCTGATTTTCTCGCAGGGTGGAAGGCTCAGGCCTATGATGTAACTCTCATAAAAGCCTGGGAAGACGGTAAAACTACTATCAGAGAAAAGGCAAAAGGAGCCTGTTACAGAGATACCGGATCGAGTCATGTACGTAATTTCACAATGACGGCAGATCTGGCAGGTGAAAAATGGCGTTATATTCTCCTTCCTGTCTATATTTCCGCCTATATGTTCAGAAATAAAGTCTATCAGGTTATGGTAAACGGTCAGACAGGGAATGTCGCCGGGCAGAGACCTGTCATATGGTGGCAGGTATGGGCATTAATAGTCCTGATGCTGTTACCCGGAGGGTTACTGGGATTGATAGGATTACCTCTGTTATTTCTCGGCGGAGTCGGCATTGTTCCTCTTATTCTGGGATTTATTTTGCTCATCTTCGGCATTACAGGTTCAGTATGGATACATAATTACGCAGTCAATGAGGAGGCTTCATAATGGACAGACCGCCGTTACCTTCGGTTCAAATAGTAGAAAATACTGACAATTCCTGGTGTGATCATCTTATTTCAGCAGGGTGTGTTAAATGTGGCCACGCCCATCTTATAGCAAAAGAATTTCTGGAACAGAAATGCCCCTGCTGTTATGAAGGGAACCTTGAAAGCCAGCCTGCCAGACTCAGAAAAGAACCTCCCGAATATATAATCCCCTTCACCAAAACAAAGGAAGATATAAAAACTGTAATTGAAAATTTCACGAAAGGTATATGGTTAAAACCGGACGATTTCAATCATGCTAAAATGCTGGAAAGGCTCCTTCCTGTATACAGACCTGTCTGGCTTATAGACAGTGATATGAAAGGCTTCTGGAAGGCAGAGGTGGGATTTGACTATCAGGTAAAAAGCTCACAGGAAAATTTTGACGGAGGTCAGTGGAAAACAAAAGAGGTTATTAAAACAAATACGAAATGGGAGCCACGAACAGGGGAACTGTGCCGCCATTACGATAATATAAATGTGCCTGCATCAAGTGATCACGTAAAAATAACAGAGCTGACAGGTGACTATGATCTTACCTGTTCCAAACCTTATTCACAGTATGAAAAACTGAACATTACTATCAGAATCCCTGATTTAATTCCGGAAAACATATGGCCTGATGTAAAAAATTCTATGGATAGCAAAGCTTCGGAAGAATGCAGGGTTGCTGCTTCTGCTCAGCATATAGGTTATTTTACATTCAATGGCAATTATGAAAATCTCAACTGGACACAGCTTCTTTTGCCGATCTATTCCACCTGTTATAAAGATGATAAAGGTAAATACCACCCTGTATATATAAACGGCCAGACAGGCGCCATAGGAGGTATAAGGCTTGCTTCTCAGAAAAAAGGGTGGCAATGGAGCGGAGGTCTCCTTCTTACAGGTATTATTACTTTTATTCTTGGCCTGCTTATCGGAACAGTAATTCCGCCTCTTGCACTTGTCGGTGCTTTCCTTATACTTCTGTCTTTTATTCCTTCAATACTCTCTATTTTCCCTGTAATTTCTACATGGAGATGGAATAAAAAACAGAAGGAAAAGAGGTTCATTTAGAGGTAATGTATTGATTTTTAAAGATAAAAAGATATAATTAAATCAGGCAGGTGATTATTATGAAAACAAGAATTACAGTTAATCCTCAGATTCATTTCGGTAAGCCCTGTGTATCAGGCACCAGAATCCCTGTTCAGAATGTACTTGAACTGGTTCGTGAAGGATTTACTTTTCAGGAAATAATAAAAGATTATTATCCTGATCTTCACATAGAAGATATTCGGGCCTGTATACAGTATGCAATTGATATTGTATCATCTGAAGATATACATTTAGAGGCAAGTGCATGAATTTTCTTTTAGATCAGGATGTGTATGCCATAACAGAAAAGTTTCTCAAAAATCTTGGCCATAATATTATAACTGCCAGAGAAATAAATTATTCTCAGGTAAGCGATCTGGATTTACTTCATAAAGCTCAGGAATTAAAAAGAATTCTTGTAACCAGAGACAGGGATTACGGGAGTCTTGTTTTCGTTATGAGTTCTGGGACAGGAGTAATTTACCTTCGTGTTTCTCCTTCAAATATAATAGATGTGCATAATCAACTTGAAAGAGTTATTACATCTTATTCTGAAGAAGACCTGAAAAAATCCTTTGTTGTAGTTGATAGGAATAAATACAGACTCAGAAAATTGAACTTATAGTGAGATAGATAAGGTGCAATGCCAGAAATATCTGAAAGATTTCGATTTAAAGAAACTTTTTATTTACGAAGAAAGCAAAACTTGATTATGCCTGAAGGGTTTTAATTCTTCCCTCTTCTGCAGAATTAATCTGAACCTTATCTTTTATATAATCTGCCACAATGAGTCTTATTTTTCTTCCGTCTTCTACAGAGCCTTCATCTCTGCCGGCCATAAGGGAATTCCAGTTACCAAGAATATAGGAAGTGGCAAGTTTATAATTTTTATTTCCCTCAAGAGGTTTGTCTCCAACGAAAATATCTGACACCCTCTCCCCTTCAGGTTTCTTCGGGTCATAGGTCATATTCAATCCGGAAACCTGGTAGAGGCCCTGAGTGTTTTTAGGGCCCAGCAATTTACTCACACCGTCTTCCAGGATTTTCTTTATTGTTTCTCCCGTCACAGACCATGTTTCTACCGATGCATCAAGGGATTTTCCCATCCATAGACTGGTTTCTGTGAGATCCTCCATTGTAATCTCACCTTCCGGGAGAACACTGGGAGGCGGATTTTTTCTGTCTGTAGCAAAAAAATTACTGTCAAGGAGTACAACATCTGCCTGAGTTTCCTCCCTTATAGCATCTGTCACCAGATTGCCAAGGGTAGAATCAGTCGGCGTTTTTATGTCATGAATTAATTTTTTATTTAAAAACCCCAGTTTTTCCGAAAGTATTGTATTTTCTTCCATGACATATTTATCTTTTATTGTCTTTACATCTTCATCAATCGGTGATTTTCTGTCCACAGGAATCAATTTATGTTCTATAGAAACAATCTTCCCTGTTCCCCTGTCAAATGTTAAAGACAGATCGCCCAGATATAAATCATCTGTATTTACATCCGTGTGGGCACCTATGCCGGCATGGACGATTCTTGTGCCGTTTACTTCGACTTTTTCTTTTGTAGGGGTATGGGTATGACCTCCTATGATAAGATCTATGCCGGGAACCTCCCTGGCAATATCTTTATCGGATGTAATCTTTTTATGTGCTTCATTTGGTTCAAGGCCCAGGTGAGACACGAGTATAATATTTTTAATCCCTTTTGCTTTTACTTCTTCCACAGATTTTTTGACTGCTTCCAGAGGGTCTGTAAGGATTAAATCCTTCACTTTACCGGGGTCTACCATAAGATCTTTCTTATCAGGTGTCCTCACACCTATAAAGGCAATCTTTATACCTTCTATTTCTGCGGTAGCGTACGGAGCAAGGCCTTTTGTATTTGCTCCCAGGAATGGGAAATTAGCCCTTCCTATGAGTGCTTTTCCTGTTTCAAGTCCTCCGTCATCATAAAAATGATTGCCTGTTATGGCAAGGTCGCAGTCTCTGTTATTCATGAGATCTATTTCTTCCCTGCCTCCTGAGACTATGGAATGAAATCTGTAACCCTGTGCGGCATCACCTGCATCAACCCAGAATTCATCAGGTTCTATAAGAGTGGATACAGAGGCCATATTGCCATGAATATCATTTGTATGTTTCATGTTAAGGACTATTTCTTTATCGGAAACTGTTCCCGTTATATGTTTTTCCGTCTTATATCCTTCTATATCGAGCGTAACAGGAAGAGTAACTGAAGATTTGTGTTTAAAGGTAAGGAAATCTTCTTTTTTCGGCTCATGGGAAGATATAGTGACAGAATCATTTACAGATAAACTATCTTTTTCAGATTTATTTTTTATTGTTTTTGTATCATATTCATGTTTTGTATAATTTATTCTGTTTATATTCATATCATAATCCCCTCCGAAAAATAGATAATAAATTTCCTCTATTTTATTATAGTCTAAAATTTAATTTATTT
>CALARM010000936.1 GCA_937888925.1 uncultured Synergistia bacterium
AAAAATCCTTCTAAAATTTCATTATCTGTAATATAATTTTTTACATAAAAAAAGAATCAGGTTTTTTCTGACTCTTTAATTCTGTTGTATAACTTATTAAAATAATCTATTTCCTCCGGTCATGCGTTACGCGTTACGCGTCACGATTCTCGTGTAAACCTGTTAGAAAGCTTCCGGATATCCGATATCTACAAAAATATTTTCCAGTCTGTGTTTATGATTGAGTTCCATACTGGCAAGATTATTGAATTTTTCTTTAATTTCATTGTCACCTGAACTTTCAGCCATAGAACGGTAAAATTCTACTGCCTGCTGTTCTTTTTTCATGGCAAGAGCTATAGCATCGGCAGGTTTCATATCAAGACTGAAGTGAGGAAGTTCTGTTGCTTCTGCCACCTTATAATCCGCTTTCGGAGGTTCTATCTTTTTCATCATAACCGGTTCAAGTTTAAGTTTTTCTAAAAAATCTCTGTGGCCGAGTTCTTCATCTGAAAGCTCTTTAAAAATCTTCTTTACTTCTTTATCTGAAACCTTCTCACTGACCTGTTTGTAAAATTCATAGGCTTCAATCTCTCTGGTTACTGCCATAGACAATATATCTTCAATATATCCCATAAATATAACGCCCCCTTTATTAAAATTATATTTATAAGTATAACAAAAAAACAATAGAGAAGCAAGAAAATTGCCGGTGTGGGCATAAATAAACATCGTTGTAAAATACCCGTTTGATAATGTATAATGTGTTGAAAAATAGTTACAGGAATTCAACTCTCCAATTTAATAAACCTGAATTACAGAATCAAAGAAAGAGGTGTAATCAATGAAAATAGTCGCTATAGCAGGCTATAACAAGAGCGGAAAAACGACGTTAATTCTGAATTTAATAAAAGAATTCCAGAAAAGGGACAAAAAAATTACTGTTATAAAACATACTGATTGTGAGAATGTAAAAAATTGTCCCGAAGCATCTATTAATTCAACAGAGGTGCATAACCATGAGCTTATGCCTGAAATTTATGATAAAGATACTCATAAATTCAGTAATCTTGGTGTTCATACATTATTATTTTCCGGTACGCAAGCCTGTTCGGTATGGAAAAAACAATTCACCCTTGAAGAATTATTAACCCATGTAGATACGGATCTGGTAATAATAGAAGGGAACAAATCTGCCCGTAATTATCCCCGTATAATATGCACAGATGGCAGGGAAAATCCGGAGAATCTTTTCGTCGGTCTCGAACTGGCTCAATATGGTGAAAAAACATGCAATATTCCTGATGTTCCTGTGGTAAATGACGTGGAAAAATTATGTGACATAATTGAATCCAGGGGCTTTAAATTACCGGATTTAAATTGCGGAGAATGCGGTTATAATACCTGCTATGAAATGGCTAAAGCTATAGTAAAAGGGGAAAAGAAAATAGAGAATTGCACCTCTCTGTACGGTGATATAAATATATGGATTAATGGTGAAAAATTACCTGTGAAAAAATTTGTACAGGATTGCTTAAAAGGTACTATAACAGGTTTCCTGTCATCTCTGAAAGGTGCCAGTATACATGGAAAGATAAAAATAGAATTTTAAGTAAAATAATTTAAGGCAGAGACACGAAGTCTCTACCTTAATCAAATATCTTATTACAATTTTCTCAGGAAACTTTGGACACCTTTACTGCACAGACCTTGTATTCAGGTATTTTAGCCACAGGGTCAACAGCAGGATTGGTAAGTATATTTGCCGCTGCTTCTTTATAATGGAAAGGTATAAAAACCGTGCCTTTACCTATACGTTTCGTAACAAAGGCAGGTATTTTAATCTCTCCTCTGCGGCTTTCTACTCTTATTAATTCACTGTTACTTATTCCAAGATTTTCTGCATCTTCAACAGAGATCATAACAGACGGGCCTGCAAGTTTATCAAGTCCTTCTGTCTTACGGGTCATTGTTCCTGTATGGAACTGTTGCAGTACTCTTCCCGTAGTCAGAGTTAAAGGATATTTTTCATCAGGTAACTCTGCAGGTTCTTTAAATGAAATAGCTTTCATCAAACCTTTACCGCGGACAAACCTCCCTTTATGAAGGAAAGGAGTGCCCGGATGTTCCACTGTAGGACATGGCCACTGAAGGCCTTTATCATCTACTCTTTCCCAGGTAATACCACCGTAGGAAGGTGTAAGTTTACATATTTCTGATGTAATATCAGAAACTGTTCTATAATCCCATTTTGCTCCCATAGAATTTGCAATAAGCTGAATAATCTCCCAGTCCTGTTTTGCCTGTCCCGGAGGTTTTAAGGCCTGTCGCATTTTCTGAACACGACGTTCTGTATTTGAAATGAGCCCGTCTTTTTCTGCAAAGCTCGTAGCAGGTAATACAACATGGGCAAGCTGTGCCGTTTCAGTAAGGAATATATCCTGAACCACAAGGAAGTCAAGCTTTTTTAAAGATGATTCTACATGATGAAGATCGGGATCACTTATCATAGGATTTTCTCCCATAATATACAATGCTTTCACTGTTCCTTCTTCAGCACCTTTTAACATTTCAGTAACAGTAATACCGGGCTTTTTCGGCAGAGTAACTCCCCAGAATTTCTCAAATTTTTCTCTGGCTGTATCATCATCTACCTTCTGATATCCTGAAAAAACATTGGGCAAAGCTCCCATATCACAGGCTCCCTGAACATTTGACTGTCCCCTGAGAGGGTTAACGCCGCCGCCGGCTTTACCAAGATTTCCGCAGAGCATCTGCAGATTGGCAGTAGACTGTACATTATCCACTCCTGTAGTATGCTGTGTAATACCCATTGCATAGAAAAGAGCTGCTGTCTCTGCTTTACCGAATAATTCCGCTATCGAATAAATCTGCGTTACAGGAACACCGGTAATTTTAGAGACATATTCAGGAGGATATTTCTCCACCTCTGCTTTTAAATTATCAAAACCTTCACATCTCTCTTCTACAAATTCTTTATCATACCAGTTTTCTTTAATAATTATATGCATAAGCCCGTTTAAGAGAGCAACATCGGTACCACACCTGTGCCTGGCATAAATAGTTGCATATTTTGCCATGTCGATCTCTTTAGGGTCACACACTATAAGTTTTGTTTTCCCGTATTTCACAGCCTGTTTGATACGACAGGCTATAACGGGATGAGCAGCAGACGTATCTGTCCCTATGAGCATAATAACATCTGCCTCATTAATACCGGCAATATCATTTGTCATAGCACCGGAACCGAATGTAGCGGCCAGACCGGCCACTGTAGCGCTATGTCACAACCGTGCGCAGTGGTCCAGGCTATTGGTGCCTACCAGCGTGCGCATAAATTTTTGAAAGACAAAATTATCTTCATTGGTTACTTTTGCAGAAGCAAGTCCGCATATGGCATCAGGGCCATTATTCTCCTTTGTTTCCGTAAATCTTTTTGCAACATAAGTGATAGCTTCTTCCCAGGAAGCTTCCCTGAATAAACCATCTTTATCACGAATAAGAGGTTTTAAGAGTCTCTCTTTACTGTTTACAAAATCAAATCCATAACGACCTTTAACACAGAGCATTCCGTCATTGGTAGGACTGCCCTCAACACCGGAAACTTTAATAACTTTATTCTTCTTTTCATCAACATGAAGAGTAAGCTGACATCCGACACCACAGTAAGGACATACGGTATTTACTTTTTTCAATTCCCAGGAACGTCCCTTACCTTTTGCACCTTTATCTATAATGGCTCCTGTAGGACATAACTGAAGACACTCTCCGCACTGTACGCATGAAGATTGCCCCATAGGTTTATTATCATCACATATAACCTCTACTTCTTTACCTCTGAAGCCAAAATCCAGCACTTCGTTTACAACCGTTTTATTACACCCTTCAATACATCTGCCGCATTTAATACATTTTCCCGGTTCCCTTATAATCATTTCCGATGAAGTATCACAGGGGATCTCTTCGGGAGGTATGTAAAAAGCAGGAACTTCAATACCGAGATGATAACAGGCCTGCTGTAATTCACATTCACCGTTTGCCTCACATGCCAGACAGTTATGCTGCCCACCGGCTAAAAGCAAATTAATAAAAAGTTTTTGAGCTTCCAGAACCTCTTCAGTATGGGTATATACTTCCATATCCTCTCTGGCAGGTAAAGAACAGGACGTCTGAAGCCCTCTCATACCTTCCACTTCTACAAGACAGACACGGCATTTTGCTGCAGGGCCGGTTTTTTCATGATAGCAGAGAGAAGGAATATAAATATCATTTTCTCTTGCCACCTGAAGAACTGTTTTCCCTTCTTCAAACAAAACCTCCCTGTCGTCTATTGTCATTTTTTTAAATTCCATGACAATCCTCCTTATTTAATTATAAGTTGAGGGTTAAGAGTTTAAAGTTCAGGGTTAATATAGACTCTCAACTATCAACCTTAAACAATTCCCTTATTAATTTTATCTGGCATGTTTATTCACCAGTTTAATAAGAGTCTCAGGTTTCAGTGGTTTTTCATAAATACCTT
>CALARM010000937.1 GCA_937888925.1 uncultured Synergistia bacterium
TCATTATGGGATATAAATATAACCTATATAGAGCAGGATGAACCGCGGGGACTTGCTCATGTAGTAAAAATTTCCGAGCCGTTTATAGGAAAAGACAATTTTATTTTTTATCTGGGAGATAATATGATAGTAGGTGGCGTGAAACGTTTTATAGAAGAGTTTGAAGCTCATAAACCTGACTGTCAGCTGGTCCTTGCCAGTGTAAAAGAACCCCAGCGTTTCGGAGTTCCTGAGATTAAAGACGGACATATTGTATCAATAGAAGAAAAACCTGTAAAACCTAAAAGTCATTATGCTGTAACAGGGCTTTATATATATGATAATATTATATTTGAAGCGGTAAATAATATAAAACCGAGTGCCAGGGGAGAGCTTGAAATATCAGATGCCCATCAATATCTGTTAAATAAAGGAAAAGTTGTAAGATATTCTGAGATAACAGGGTGGTGGAAAGATACGGGAGAACCGGAAGACCTCCTTGAAGCAAACAGGCTTGTACTGGATAGAGCCTTTGAACTGGAACACAGGCAGCTCGAGGGATATGTAAATGATTCTGATATAGCAGGCAAGGTAATAATAGGGAAAAACACGGAAGTGATTAACAGTATAGTAAGAGGTCCTGTAATCATAGGAGAAAATATTTCTATTAAAGACAGTTATATAGGCCCCTATACGTCCATTCATAATAACTGTAAAATCTCTAACAGTGAAGTTGAATACAGTATCTTAATGGAGGAATGCAGGGTTATAAATGTAGATATAAGAATAGAAAGAAGTCTTCTTGGACGGGGCGCTTCCATAATAAGATGCACCGGAAGACCGAGAAGTCACAGGTTTTTAATAGGTGATCAGAGCAGAGTCGAAGTTGTGTAGGAAATATTGCAGGGAACGGTCGATACCGATCCCTGTAATATTTGTTAATATGTTTCATTTGACTGCATCCATACAGCATCTGAAGCCCGTATATGGGTCAGGCGCATAGGATCTGTGAATGCTTCTTGTGGCACATCGAAGACCTCCGGGCATATCAATTCCCCATGAACCTCCTCTTGTTACTTTATGGGTAAATTCATAATAATTATCTCCTGCATAATAGGGATAGCCCGGATAGACACCGTACCAATCAGCACACCATTCTGCTACATTGCCGGACATATCCATTACACCGTAAGGACTTGCCCCTTCGGGAAATGTTCCTCCAGGCAAAGGCCCTCTGCCGTCATAAATATCGGGCATACGTTTAAGGAGGTTTTTCTTTTTCATTTTCCAGTTATTACATTTGTCTTTATCCCATGAATTTCCCCATGGCCAGAACCAGCCTTTTGTGCCTCTCGCAGCTTTTTCCCATTCCGCTTCTGTAGGAAGGCGTTTGCCTGCCCATTTTGCATAGGCCTTTGCTCCGTACCACGAAACCAGGATAACAGGATAATTTTCATAACCTTTTTTCGGTCTGAAAGTTCCTTTTTGATCCTGATATAAAAGACAGTTACTGGATGTTATTTTAATATAATAAACACCTTTTTCTTCTTCCTGGTTGCCTGCTTTATTTAAAAATTCACAGTAATCTTTATTTGTCACTTCATATTTATCAATATAATAGGACGGAAGATTTACTCTGTGTTTCGGGTATTCCAGTATATACCATTCTTCACAGCCTCCCAGAAGTTCTATAGTGTTTTTTATCTGCTCCAGGTCTGTTCCCATGATAAACTCACCTTCCGGGATAAGAAGCATTTCTCCACGGTTATCTATGGAAGATGGGATTTCCTGACCTGACACATTTAAAGACAGTAAAAGAAAAAATATGATTAAAAAATATTTCATATGTCACTCCTGATAAACAAATTGTTCTTTCCGGGGTTTTACTCTTCCTGCAAACAGGAGAGCACCACAGATGCAGAAAACTCCCCCTATGAGTATAGTATACCGGGCGCCTATATTCTGTGCAAGAGAACCTGCAAGAATACTGCCTAAAGGCATTGTGCCGGAAAAAGACATTGTATAAAGGCTCATTACTCTGCCGCACATGTCTTTTTCTACAGTGGTCTGTATAAGAGTATTGCTGGATGTGAAAAATACAATCATACCGTAGCCTGTTAAAAAGATTAATACCATAGATAAATAAAGATTGGATGAAAAAGCGGCACCTGTAAGACCAAGGCCGCATATACATGCCCCTGCAGGGATAAGTCTTTCAAATCCTCTGTTTGTTTCTTTTGATGCAATGGTAAGAGCTCCCATGAGAGCACCGAGCCCTGAGGCAGACATCAGAAAACCCAGAGTGTGAGGGCCTCCATGAAAAATATCTTTTGCGAAAACAGGCATAAGGACACCGTAGGACATACCCATCAAACTGACCAGAGCTGTAAGAAACAGTGCCATTTTAATGGGAACGGAATTGAAGGCACCAATAAATCCCTCTTTCATGCCCTGGAAAAATTCGGTTTTTTTCTTTTCTTCGCCGTTAATTTTCATGAAGAGAAGTGCAATTATAATAGCAATAAAACTTATGCTGTTAATAAGAAAACATATGCCTTCTCCTGCAGCTCCTATGATCAGTCCTGCTATTGTAGGGCCTACCAGTCTGGCCATATTGAACAGAGAAGAATTCAGCGCTATTGCATTACCAAGATGTTCTTTGTTCTCAACCAGGTCATTTACAAATGAATGCCTTACAGTCATATCAAAACCGTTTATAATACCTGCAACAAGGCTTAATAATATTAAATGCCATATGGTTATACGGTTGTATATGACAAGCATGGCAAGTGTAAAGGACTGAATCATATAAAGTATCTGTGTTATGAGCAGAATATTTTTTCTGCTCATTCTGTCTGCTATAACGCCTGCAAAAGGTGCTATGAGAAAAGCAGGGAATTGAGACGTAAAACCTGTGGCTCCGAGCAGAAAAGCCGAATTCGTCAGACGATATATGAGCCAGCTCATTGCTGTAATCTGGCACCATGTGCCTATGAGGGAGAGTCCCTGTCCTATAAAGAATAACAGATAATTCCTTGAACCAAGGGAACGAAATACCAGTTTTACAGTACTATGCTGATTGGCCATAGTGTATCAT
>CALARM010000938.1 GCA_937888925.1 uncultured Synergistia bacterium
TTCTCACTGAAGATCATACTGTTATTAATGAATTAATAAAATCCAAACGTATAACCGTTGAAGAAGCTAAAAAACATCCTCTGAAACATGTACTTTCAAAAGCAGTCGGTAATAAGGATAAGGTAGAACCTGATTACAATCAAATACTTATAAAACCAGGAGATTATCTACTTTTATGTTCAGATGGCCTTACAACAATGATAGACGATAATATAATAAAAGATATAGTAGTAAAAGAAAAAGATACCGAAAAAATAAAGGAAAAACTCGTAGATAAAGCAAAAGAATTCGGAGGAAAAGATAATATAACTGTAATATTAATACATATAGAAGAGAATGATATAAAAAATCAAAATTTCCCTCAATTCCAGGAAGAAACAGAAAGCAAGTTTAAAACTCAAAGATTAAAATTACCCCCGAAAAACCCCTGGTGGAAATTCTGGTAAGGTTACCTGATACAAATAAATCTAACTGTCAAAAAAACGCAATCTTTTGATATTATATATTTATTTATGATATAATATTATAGTTACTTTCGTAACTATCCATAAATAATTACCTCGTAATGCGTAAAGCTTAATACGTGATGAGCAGGAATTAACCCTGTCATGCATTACGCGTCACGATAACTTAAATTCTAATAAGTTATAAAATACATTATAATAGTTTACTCCGTGTGATAAATTATAAAAAATATACCAGAAGGTTAAAAAAATGAAAATAAGTATGGATCCTTTTTTAACAGCAGTACAGACACAGAAACTTGACCCAAAGTTAATTATGGCCAACACTATTTTACAGATGTCCATTATGGAACTTGAAGAAAAAATAGAAGAAGAGCTTCTTGAAAATCCTGCTCTGGAAATGGAAGAAAATAAAATAGAGTTAAAGTGTCCCGTATGTCAGTTAAAACTGGAGGAAAATACCTGTCCTATATGCGGTAAAAAATCTATAGAAAAAACTGTAGATGATATATCGGAAAAATTAATTGAACGGGAAGAATATCTTGAAGAAGTGGAATATCTTTCCAGATCATTTATAGAAAAGTATCAACCTTCCGATAATGAAGAAATGCATGAAAAAATAGTATCAAGAGAAACCTTAAGAGATTATCTATATATAAATTTGCCTCTTGTTCTTGATAATAGAGAAGACTTTTTCATTGGAAAATATATGCTTAATTATATTGATGATGATGGTTATCTTAAATATGAAGAGAGTGAGTTACTGAAAAAATTCAATATAGATAATGAAAAACTGGAAAAAATAATAAAAGCAATTCAATCTATGGAACCTGCCGGTATAGGTGCAAGAGATCTGAGAGAATGTATTACATTACAGTTAAAAAATGTAAACAGCCATGTCCCTTCCATAGTATGGAAATTGTTATCTGATAAATACTGGAACGATTTTCATCACAGGAGATTTACAATTCTTTCCGAAAGCATACAGGTCACAATAGACGATATAAGAAATGCAGCATATTTTATAAAGAATAATGTTAATCCCTATCCGGGGAGGAATTTTTCAAGAAATATATTAAAACAGGAAACAGCCAGATTAACACCTGATGTAATAATAAGAGAAAACAATGGAAATCTGGAAGTAGAAACAGTATATAAAAATTACAAAAATTTCAGAATTAACAGAATTTACAAAGAATTGTATGAAGACATAAAAAGAAATAAACATAAATATTCTTCGAATGAAATAGAACATACGAGAAATTATTTCCACAGAGCGAGAATATTTATAGAAAATCTATATCAAAGAGAAGAAACAATAGTAAAAGTAACAAAAAAAATTGTAGAACTTCAAAGAGAGTTTTTTTACCATGGCATATCTCATTTAATACCACTTACAAGAGTTCAGGTTGCAGAAGCACTTAATATTCATGACTCTACTGTAAGCAGAGCTACAAAAGATAAGTTTGTCCAGTTACCATCAGGCAAAATAGTAAATTTCGATTTTTTCTTTGATCCTTCTCTTCCGGTAAAAGAAGAAATCAAAGCTATCATAGATAATGAAGATAAAGATAACCCCCTGAGTGATAAAGAAATATCAGAACTGCTATTAGAACTTACCGGAATAAATCTGGCAAGGAGAACAGTGGCAAAATATAGAGAAGAAATGCATGTTTCTTCATCAAGAGATAGAAAATATGTTTAGAAATCAATGTATAGAGGAGACATACCATGGAAATTAATTGTTCAAATTGCGGGGAATTAAATGTAGATACAAAATTCTGTATAAACTGTGGTAGAAAACTAAAAGAAGATATTGAAACTGAAAGTACCGGTTCTGACTTTACATCAGATTTCAGTGATAGAAAAGAAGAAATAAGTCCTTATAGCCAGTCATATGAAAATAATGTTTACGCCCCCCCTCCATCTCAAGTTATAGGTAATGAAGAAAAATTCTGTATAGTGTGCGGCCAGGCTATTAAAATTTCCGCTTCATCCTGCAAATACTGCGGAGCAACAGTAGAACCGATAAAAAACAAGCAGGAATGGAAAAACCACGGTATAATCTTAAAACAGGAAGGCAAGGGCCTTGGACTTTTTTCCTTTGTAATGGGATTACTGGGACTTTTTTGCTGCCAGTTTATATTTGGTCCTATTGCAATAATTGCAGGTTATAATGCCACCCGCTATGAATCGGAAAAATCAATGGGAAATATTGGCATAATACTCGGTATAATTGATCTTCTAATTATCTTAATAGTATTTATATTAAATAACATTCATTAAACATTTATTATGAAAGATTCTGTTTTCTCTAATCTTTTTCTGAATAAATTTACAACAATAACTTCTCTTTTAGTTATAATAATATCTTTTATTCTTCCCCCTGAAGGACTTGGAAGAAGCACATGCGGACTTTATATATTAACGAAATTGCCATGCCCTGCCTGTGGTCTGACAAGAAGTGTTACCAGCATAAGTCATCTGAGATTTGCGAAAGCCTTCTATTATCATCCTTTTGGTTTTATATTTTATATAATATTTTTATTCCTGGCTATTTATAATTTTATGCCAGAAAAGATAAAAAATATTATAAAAGTATTTTTTATTAAAAACGAAGATATTATAAGATCTATATTACTTTTCCTAATATGTTCATTTATGATACATGGTATAGCAAGATTTATCTATGTACTTATTATTTAAGAAGATGGTCCGTATAATTTATTTTTTTATAGTTCCATTTCCCATTTATTCTTTCCAGTTCATGAATAGATCCAAGATCTGCCTGAAAACTCGCAGGGTGATTATCTAAATTACCGAGTAAATAATAAATTGCAGTCCTCATAATTCCTTTATGAAGGACAAGCAACACAGTTCCTTTACTTATTTTACTTAAAACCTTATCAATACCTTTTTTCACTTTTTCAATAAATTCATTCCTTCTGTCTCCTTCAGGATAATCAAATTTCCAGAAATCTTTTCTCCATTCGGCAAACATAAGAGGATCCTTTTCTTCTATTTCTTCAAGAGTAAGCCCTTCCCATCTGCCAAAATCTATCTCTCTGAACTCTATCATAGGATATAGCGGTATATTTCTATCTCCTGCTATTATTCTGCCACCTTCTATAGTTCTGCATAAATTACTTGTAAATATTAGATCAAAATCTTCTGTCTTAAGAGCTTCACCGGCAGATCTCATCTGTGTATATCCTTCATCACTTAAAGGAACATCGGTTTTTCCAAAAAATCTTATACTTGAATTTCCTGTAGTCTCACCATGACGGACAAATATAAATCGTAAGGAACCATTTTCAGACATATATATAACTCCCTGTTTCTTGATTGTGACACGTAGCTCTGAATGTTTATTATAGCATCTTTTAACAGGGATTAACATGATGAAAAAAGGATGGACAGGATTTTTTTAACCGGTACTATACCGGTAATTTTATCTGTGGATAAGTCTGTGTACAAGTGGATAACTTATATGTAAAAAACCTGTGGTAAATCTCTAAAATGTCTGAACCAGGATTTTCAGGATGAAAGGATAACAGGATTTTTTTAACCGGTACTATACCGGTAAACCTTTTATCTGTGGATAAGTCTGTGTACAAGTGGATAACTTTCGCTTTTCTGTGGATAAACCTGTGTACAAGTGGATAACTTTCGCTTTTCTGTGGATAAACCTGTGTACAAGTGG
>CALARM010000939.1 GCA_937888925.1 uncultured Synergistia bacterium
GTTTATATTTATAGAATTTATTTTAAAGGATATTCATACTTATAATTTATGATGAATAAAAGGAGGATTTATTATGGTGAAAAATATTCTGACATGTGTTCTGGTTTTAGTAATCTTATTATCTAATTTTCAGACAGTCATGGCAGGAGATCCTGTATCTGCTCAGGAGTGGGTCAAAGCAGGGAAAAAATCTCTTGATAGTAACAACACAGAAAATGCTTTATACTGTTTTGAAAAAGCAACAGAACTTGATCCTTATTATGCTGAAGGATGGTATTACATAGGGGTAGCCTGCTATAGAATTAACGGAAAAACAACTGATATGGAACTGAAAGCATATAAGAAGGCCCTGGAAATTAATCCTGCCTATGAAAAGGCATGGTTTGCCAGAGGATGGGCTTTATATGATGCAGGGAAATATACGGAAGCTATTGAGTGTTTTGATAAAACTCTGGACATAAACCCTGACAATAAAGAAGCTAAAATAAAAAGAGAGGCATCATTAAAGGCATTAAATAAATCCGGTTCACCAGGAGAAGTAACGATAAATACTATAAAAAACGGAACCTATAGAATTTACTCCAGAGCTTTCCCTGAACCTGTCAGACTTATTGACGGTAAATATGAAGTAGAATCATCGGGAGGTTATCCTCTCAGTGTTGTAATATATTCTCAGGATAAGATAGCTCTCGGGGATTTGAATGGTGACGGAAAAAAAGACGGCGCTGTAATTCTCGTTTATTCAACAGGCGGAAGTGGCTCTTTCAGGGTTCTTGAGGCTGTAATAAACCAGAAAGGGAAAACAGTTAATGTTGCATCCACCGATCTGGGAGACAGGGTTATAGTGGAAAGCATTTCAATAGCTTCAGGAGAGATCATTATAAAAATGATTACTCATGGGCCGAATGACGGAGCCAGTAATCCTACTGTCAGAAAAACGGTAAGATACTGGCTTAATGATGGGGAATTAATAGAAAATAAATAAGTAAGTCTAATCTGTAATCAGATTTGTTCTATTTTTTTACTGGCTTACATAGGAAATTTTATTTTTTTGAGGTTAAGTGTGCCTGGTTAAGAAAATCCTTAACCTGATTTAACTTAAGAAAATTTCTTTTTATAAGGCTTTAATTTAAGTCCTAAATAAAATAGCCAAAGTCGAGTATAAATAACTTGACAGATTTTTTCTTATGTGATATTATCTACTAAGTTCTTAGTACTAATCAATTAAGGGGCACAAAAAAGGGGATAAAACCATTAATAAAAATAATTATTTACATCTGGGAGATCTGGAATTACAGATCATGAATATTATCTGGGATAAAGACAGGCCCTGTTCCGTGAGTGAAATACATGAAACCCTTTATCCTGAAAACAAAAGGGCCTATACTACTATTATGACAATAATGGGTAATCTCTACAAAAAAAAGGTTCTTGAGAGAAAAAAAGAAGGCAATGCCTATCTTTACTTTCCTGTAAAGAAAAGGGAAGAACTGGCCGTAGGCTTTATAAATAAAATAACAAAAGGTTTTTTCAAAAACAATATTGCAGAATTTTTCAGTTGTTTTCTTAAATCAAAAGATCATTTGAGTGAGCATGAAATAGAGGAACTTAAAAAGAAAGTAGAGCATTATGAGGAAGAGTTAAAAGATAAATTTTAACTCTTTTTGAATAAATTATTTAGATAAGTGTCTTCAGATAAAATGTTATCTAAAGCTTTTAAATTACAAAGAAAGTTTCCGGAGAAAGAAATGGCAGATTTTCTGATTATATTTTTCAAAAAAATTATTTATATGAATTTAAATCTTCTATTTGCCACAGGATTTGCATATATAATAGCGAGCCGTATAAAAAATCCCGGCATAAAATATATTATATGGTCAATGGTAATAGTACACTTTATATATGATTTACTATGCTATAATCCTACTAGTACTGTTTTATATAAGCTCCCTGAACATGGATATCTGACAATAGGAGCGGGATGTTCTGTTAATAATATGAAGATAATAAGGGCTTCATTGAGTGACACATGTTACAGAGAGATAACCTGCGGAGATATAGCGGCCTCCAGGTTAGGCATAGAGAAAACTGTTTATATAAGCTTTTCCATTTTTTTACTCGGTATTTATCTGATAATTAATAATCTTATTAAATATATTCTATTCAGGAAAAAACTTTTAGAAACATTTACCGAAGATACAGATGACAGTCATATAAGATTCAGTGATTATATAAATACGCCGCTTGTATTCGGGTTAATAAAACCTGTCATTGTATTGCCTCTGTCACTAAAATGCCACTGCAATGAAGAAGAATTGCAGGCCATTATAAATCATGAAAAAGCTCATATAGAAAGAAAAGACCATATTATTTTTACGCTTTTACAGATGGTAAAATCAATGTTTATTTTCGTATTTCCTCTGGCCATAGCAATAAAAAAGCTGGAAGAAACAGAAGAATATATATGTGACAGAATTGCTGCGGAAAAGCTAAAAGAGAGAAAATCAATAGCCAACGCAATGCTTAAACTGGTTACATTTCAGCACCGGGTGCAGAAAATTGCCTATGACTGCCCATCTTTTGCCAGGAATAAAAAGATTATAGAAGGAAGACTGAAGAATATTTATTCAACAGAATATAAAAGAAGTTTCTTTTCTTATTTAAATTGTGCAATAATATATGCTTTGAGCTTTATATTTCTGTTCGGCTTCAGTATATTTTGATAGCAGTCGGCTTTTAAGAAGATAATAAAAGACTAAATTTTTTTAGATTAAATTACTAAGCTCTTAGTAGACTACAAAAAAAGGAGGTGCTTATTTTTTTAGCAAAAAATACTAAGTTCTTAGTAGAAAATTAAGGAGGAAAAAAATAAAATGTTATACAAAAAAATATTCACTATATTTCTGGTATGTTTGATGTTTACGGCCCTTGCCACATTCGGTAGCTGTGAGGAAATATCTCCTCCGTCCGATGCAAAAATCATGGATTTAAGCACTATTTCGGGAGAAGAGCTGACAGGTCTTTCAAAAGATCCTTCCGGTGTGTGTAAAATGATATTTTATGCACCGAAGGATTACGAATTGACTGTTAATTTAGCAATATCAGGCACTGTAGCTTCATTGCAGGACAATGAGAAACCTGTAAAAATAAAATTCCATATACCTGTATATGTTTATTTTCCATCCTGTGGTGCTCCTGTCTTTTCAACGGACGGCAAGAAATGGGAAACAGGAGATAAACTCTTTTCCGGCTCTATTTCCTGCGGTTTTGCCGGAGATAAAGAAAAAAATGACCAAAAAATCACATCCAATTTCTCTTTTGAGATTAATCTGAGATCCGAAGGTAAGAATTGAGGGTAATAGTTCACCTGGAAGTTTATATGAGCATCGTGAAGGGTGAAGAGTGAAGGGTGAAGAGAAGAGGGACAGGTTCTCATTCTTCGTCGTTACCACCTGAACATGGCAATTTTCATATAATAAAAGAATGGCTTCCAGGTGGACTTGTACTGACAGATCCTGTTAGATGCACTTTTGACACGAGAAAATATATCCCCATGGGAGAACATACGCTGGCCTTCAGATTTCTCGGAGGAACCAGTTCAGGCGATATTCCTCTTTCCGATCAATTCTACCTGGGCGGTAATGATACGCTGAGAGGCTACGAACAGGGAGAATTTTCAGGTAACAGGGTATGTTTATTTCAGGCTGAATACCGATTTCCCATATTGAAGAGTAAGGTAATTCAGGGAGCGTTTTTTTTCGACGCAGGAAATGCTTCAAGAGGGGATTCCGTAGAAGGACTTTTTAATAATATAAAAAGTGATGAAGGTATTGGTGTAAGAATCAGCGTTCCTCTCATAGGAACAGTAAGGCTGGATTACGCAATCAAAAATAACGGAGAAGCGCCCCGTCCTGTCATTGGCATAGGACAGACTTTTTAGAAGCAGGTAAATAGTGATATCCTCACTATTTACCTGACTTATATATGTCAGAACAGAGTTCATTTAAAGTGTGTTCATCAAGAAAACCATCTGCCGCTCCATGACATCCAATCTTATAAGAAGCAAAAACAACTGCTTTCTTTATAGCTTCATAGGGATCGCCTGTTTTATTATAAAAATGAACAAAAGATGAAAAAACGGCGTCTCCCGCACCGATTGTATTTACGA
>CALARM010000940.1 GCA_937888925.1 uncultured Synergistia bacterium
ACATTGGGCCATCTGCCCAGATACATTTCAATGAGAATTTTTCTGTGATTTTTGACTCTTTCACTGTCGGTAGAAACTTTTATTTCATCACGTACAGGATAATTACAGGCTGTAACAAGTTTTTTCTTCCCTTTTAATTCTATTTCACACACACACAGTCTGCATGTGCCGTTAGGAGTCAGATCCTTATGGTGACAGAGTGTAGGCACAACGAACCCTGATTTTATAATTGCATCCAGCAGATAACTGTCTTTATTTACTTTAACTTTTTTCTCATTTATTGTAATTTCTATTTTCTCAGCCATTGATAAACCTCCTTTTTGGTCGTGACGCGTGACGCGTGACGCGTGACGCGTGGTTCTTCGCCTTTTATTTTTGCTTCTTCCCGGAGAAAAAACTGCCTCTATTTTGTAAATGCTATTCTCGCATTACGCATTACGCATTACGCATTACGATCCTGTAAAGCTTTTAGCTTCCCTGTGGCATTTATATAAGTTATTCCTTCACCTTCTGAAGGTTTAATAAAATCATTATTCAGGGACACCAGGTGTTTGATGTCATATTTTTTGCAGCATCCCAGAACCATGGCCTCTGAAGGATTGAGGTTATATTTCTGAATAAAACTGAAGGAATAAAAAACCAGTTTCTGAGTAATATCAAGAATCTTAAAATTTAAAAACAGGTAATAACCGATGGTTTTCAGATCAATACCATATTTTTTATTCACCGTATAAATAACATCGGCCCATACTGACGGATTTATATAGACATCGAACTTTTCTTTGTTCTTATCTATAAAATCCATGAGATCTCTTGCTTTAAGATTACCTCTGCAGTATTCAATAATAAGACTGCTGTCTACAAAGATTTTCATATATTTAAACCGGTCAGACGTAATCCACACGTCACGCGTCACGCGTCACGATTCTTACGTCCTGGCCACCAGATCCTTTACCTCTCTTTTTTCATCTTTAATTATACCGAACAGATCAGGAGGATTAATCCTGGAGAGACTGTTTATTTTATTTATAATCTCCTGTTCTATCTCTTCTTTTATAATATCTTCACACCAGTCGGGAACATTGACCTTTATTACAAGTTCACCCATCTGAGGGCCTCCTTTGTTATTGGCAATCAGCTGACAGCAATCAGCTGACAGCTGTTCTTAACTTATCTTTACTGCATCGGCAGGGCATATTTCGTAACATATACCGCATTTAATGCATTTACTCTTATCAAGTATGTGTAAACTTTTCTTTTCACCGCTTATTGCATTTACAGGACATCTTCTGGCACACATGGTGCAGCCGATACATTTGTCCGGAAGAATATTGTAAGAAATAAGAGATTTACATACTCCGGCAGGACAGTTCTTTTCTTTTATGTGTTTCTCATATTCATCCCGAAAATAACGAATTGTGCTTAAAACAGGATTGGGCGCAGTGGCTCCGAGCTGGCACAGACTTGTTTCGCAGATGGTTTTAGAGAGATTTTCCAGATGTTCAATATCTCCGTCTTTACCTTCTCCGTTACATATGCGTGTAAGAATATTATTTAAAGCATAAAGGCCTTCACGGCATGGAGTGCATTTCCCGCATGATTCGTCCTGAAGGAAATTGACAAAATATCTTGCTACATCTACCATACAGGTTTTTTCATCCATTACAATCATGCCGCCTGAACCCATCATGGAGCCTGCATCTGTAAGGGAATCGAAATCTACCTTCATATCCAGTAAAGCTTCAGGGATACATCCTCCCGAAGGGCCTCCTGTCTGAACTGCTTTGAATTTCCTTCCCCCGGGTATGCCTCCTCCGATATCATAAATAATTTCCCTGAGGCTTATTCCCATAGGAACCTCTACAAGACCTGTATTGTTTATATTTCCTACAAGAGAGAATACCTTTGTTCCTGAAGAACCGTTCCAGGGATTAACACTTACATCACCTGTACCTATAGAGGCAAACCATTCAGAACCTTTTTCTATGATTGCAGGAATATTTGCCCATGTTTCCACATTGTTTAGCAATGTAGGCTTATCGCGGAAACCGAATTCTACATTATGTACATATTTGGCTCTCGGTTCCCCCGGCCTTCCTGACATGGAAGCCATGAGAGCGGAAGACTCGCCGCATACAAAAGCTCCTGCTCCTCTGTGTATGTGTATGTCAAATTTTAAAATGCTGTCTTTACCCAGGAACCCGTATTTTCTTGCCTGTTCTATAGCTTTTTGAAGTCTCACCATGGCCAGAGGGTATTCTTTTCTGATATAGACAAATCCTTCCGATGCACCGATAGAGAAAGCACCTATCATCATCCCTTCAATTACGGAATGAGGATCTGTTTCTATAATGCTTCTGTCCATGAATGCGCCCGGATCTCCTTCATCGCCGTTACAGATAACAAAGGGAGGTTCTTGTCTTTGAAGGGATGCTTTACGACATGACTGCCATTTTACGCCGGCAGGGAATCCTCCTCCTCCGCGGCCTCTTATGCCTGAAGAGATTATTTCCTTTATCACCTGTTCGGGATCATTGCCTTCCAGAACCTTACGGATTGATTGATATC
Source organism: uncultured Synergistia bacterium (assembly GCA_937888925.1). The sequence goes on from CALARM010000940.1 coordinate 2,569, forward strand.
CCCCTCTGGCTATATAATGTTCTATATTTTCAGGATCAATAAGACCTTTATTGCGGAGTGCTATAAGCTGCTGTTTGGTGAAGAATTTTATATCATTCATTGTTTTATTGACTGCTCCGCTTACAGGATCTTTATGCATGAGCCTTTCTACAGGAATCCCTTTTATGAGATGTTCTTCTACAATCTCTTTTACGTCTTCTTCTTTAACTTTCTGATAGAATATGCCTTCAGGCTGAATTACGATGATAGGGCCAACAGCACAGAATCCGTTACATCCTGTAGGGACTACAAGATATTCTTTCTCAAGACCTTTTTCTTTTATCTCTTTTGAAAGACTGTCACGAACATTAAAACTTTTTGCAGAGACACATCCCGTGCCTGTACATACCATAAGCATGGCTTTATATTGTTTAAATTCTTCGTTTATTTTCTGCTGTATTGCTTCTAAATTTGTCATAATTATTCACCACGCCTCTCAGAAATAATTTTAGCAACGTCTTTAACCTTTACATTTCCTATAATTTCTTCTCCGATTTTTACAACGGGAGCAAGACTGCAGCAACCGAGGCAGGCAACTGCTTCAAGTGTAAATTTTTCATCTTTCGTTGTTTCACCCTGTTTGATACCGAGTTCTCTCTCAAAGGCTTCAAGTATTTTCGGCGCTCCTTTAACATGGCATGCCGTGCCCAGGCAGACCTGAATAACCTGTTCGCCCCGCGGCTTCAGGCTGAAAGCTTTATAGAAAGTGGCAATATGGTAGAGCTGTGATTTAGCTCTTCCTGTTTTTTTGCATATTTCATCAATGGCACTTTTTGAAATATAATGTTCCATGTCCTGAATATCCTGCATCATTTCTATAACATATTCAGAGTCACTGTTCCATTTTTTTATAATCTCATCGATTTTTGAAGTATCTGTTTTACAGGATGAAGCACATATATTATCCTGAAAGGTTTTACTTACTTTACTTTCCGAAATACGCCAGGCAGAATTAATGGGAAGGCTCTTTACTACAAGGGCTTTAATTTTTTTATTTCTGAATACTGTTCCTATGCCGCCTCTTCCTGCCTGTTTAAGTCTTGCAACACCTCTGCGCCAGTCCCAGAAAGAAAAATTCAGAACTCCCATACGGGCATATTCCGCCCCTCTTCCTGTGGAAACTACGGCAATATTTCTCATATCCAGTTCATTATCTGCATACATGGCGGTAAGTTCTTCTGAGATTACATGAGAATCATCGCTTTCCAGAGGTGCTTTTTCTATTGAGATTTTGTTATTTACCGCATCTATCAATATAATAATATAATCTTCCGATTTACCAAGCACACAGAGTGCGTCAAAACCGGCAAATTTAAGATAAGGGCCGAAATAACCTCCAACATTACAGTCCATAACACAGTCTGTAAGAGGAGATATGGACGTAACAAGAGTTTTACCTGATCCGGGGAAGGATATAGTTCCTCCCAGAGGGCCTGAGGAGAAACATACAGGGTTTTCAGGACTGTCCCATTTAGTATTTTTATTTATTTCCTGAAATGTAAGCCACAGGTCAAACCCGCGGCCTCCAATCCAGAGTTTTTTCATTTCCTCCGAAACAGGTATAAAGTCAATAGTATTTTTTGATATGTCAATTCTCAGAGTTCTGCCGGCATAGCCTTTTTGAA
>CALARM010000941.1 GCA_937888925.1 uncultured Synergistia bacterium
CTCCCTGTGTTATCAAGGTTATGACTGATGATTTCAAAGATGCAGAAGAGCGTCAATACGCCATTCAGAAATTTAAAGATGAAGCGGTTATGCTTGCCAGGCTCAGACATACAAATCTTCCGGTTGTACAGAACCACTTTATTGAAGAAGGAAGATATTTTCTTGTTATGGACTATGTAGAAGGAGACTCACTGGAAGATATTATTGAAGGAGCTCTGGAAGATGATTGCCTTCTTGATGAAGAAACTGTTATTAACTGGGGTATTCAGCTATGTGATGTTCTTGACTATTTGCATACAAGAGATCCTATGATCGTTCACAGAGATATAAAGACTGCCAATATTATGGAACAGAATGATGGCACAATAAAACTCCTGGATTTTGGTATTGCCCGTATTTTCAACAAGAAAAAAACAGGTACCCTTGTAGGTACTCCCGGTTATGCCGCTCCCGAACAATATCTTGGGAAAGCCTATCCCCAGAGTGATCTTTTTGCCCTTGGAGCAACACTGCACAGACTTCTCACAGGCTATGACCCTACAGATAAAGATGATGATGGAACGGGAAATCTTTTTATCTATCCACTTCTCGATGAGTTCAGAGACGATCTCTCACCGGGCCTTCAGGAGGTAATTTCTACTGCCATGGATCTGGAAGTAGAAAGCAGGTATATTTCAGGTAAAAAATTCAAAGAAGCCCTTTTGAAAGTAAAAGAAAAACCTGTCACTCCCAGAGGTGCTTTCCCATCGGCAGTGAAGGAAAATATTATTAAATTCGATGAGAAATCTTCTGTAAGAGCGGATAAATTAAGAGATATACTTGGGAAAAGTTCAAAAACCGAACCTGAGAAAAAAGAAAAATCCCCTCTATTTCTTCCTATGTTAAAAATAAAATCCCCCCTTGGTCTTTCTGTAGTAAGAGACAGGCTTTTAAAAATAACAGGTCTGGATATAGGGAATTATGAAATAAAAATTTTACAGATGGGTATTGACGGAAACGGCAATGTATATCCGGAGTCAATAATCACCGAAAGGACGCCGGAAAATACCGTATCAAAAGGCATAATAACAGATCCTTCCACTCTCGGTAAAGCAATAAGGAATATTATAAATAATCAGGAGAAGCGGGATGTAATAGTCTCCCTTCCTTCTTACTGTACTGCCATAAGGACATTGAAAATACCTGCCATATCTCCTGATAAAGTTCCATCTGTATTATCCAAAGATATAAGGCAACTCATACCTTTACCGATGGATGATGTTTCTATTGAATTCGAAGTACTTTCACCTTCCATAGAAGGGGATGAAAGGAATATGAAGGTAAGGGTTACTGCCGTAAGAAAAAGTGCCATTGAAAATCTCCGTAAAACATTGAAAATAGCCGGGTTAAATAGTGATATGGTTGTCATAGAGTCTTTTGCTCTCGCAGGACTGGCAGAGTTGATGATACAGGACGAAGAAAGGAAGAAGAATATTGCCATAATAAATATCGGAGCAGAAGGGACTTCAATGACTCTTATCCGTGACAGCATACTTTCCCAGAATATAAATTTCTTTTCAGGAGGAAATAAGCTTACCCAGGCTATTATGCAAACAGAAAGGCTTGCTTACGAAAAGGCAGACGAGATAAAAAAGACAAAATGTGATGCCGATATATGGGCAGGCAAAAATCAGGCAAATCTATTTCAGATTCTTATGCCCCACATAAAAGACTGGACCACTGAAATACTGAAAGCCGTAAGGTATTTCGGCCCTGAATACAGGCTGGAAAAATTCGAATCCATAATCTTTACCGGCGGTGGTATTGATATGAAAAATCTGAGTAAACACATTAACAGTCAATTAAAAATTGAGGCAGACAGGTTCTTCCTTCCTGAAAGTAAAGAACTTAAGGTAGACAGAGAGCTGATAGCGGCAAAACAGACATCTCTGATGTGTGTCATGGGCCTGGCACTCCATCCTGTCCTGAACCTGAATTTTATTAAAGACGACAGCAGTGGTGCAGAAAAAAAGAAAAAAGGTTTTCTTGGTGGACTATTTAAATGGTGAGAGGTGAAAAGTGAGAAGTGATCAGTATTTCCGTTTCATTTATCACGACTTACGATATTCATAAAAGATCTTATTGACAGGGCAAGAATTTTATATAATGAACAGAAATTTCAGGAGTCACTTCTTATCTACAGAGAACTCCTGAAAACAAATCCCCATTGTGCAAAGCTTCAGAATAATACAGGTGTCGTTTACAGTGCCACAGGACAATCTGACATAGCATGTCTTTATTTTTTTAAAGCCCTGGAGATAGATCCCTTTTTTGCTTGTGCCCATAATAATCTTGGAAATTCTTTGCGAAAGCAGAATAAGATTGAAGAAGCTCTGGGCCATTACCGTAAAGCTCTGGAACTGAAATCTGATCTGTGGCAATTTTACTATAATCGTTCATGTGCTTTCTATGAAACAGCGAGATGGGAAGAAGGAATAACAGATGCTCTTAAGAGCCTTGAATATTCCAAAAACAACTATCATATTTCTACATTACTGGGTATTCTTTATTTTGAAACAATGGAAACGAACAGAGCCATTGAATGGTTTCAGAGAGCAATCGATATAAAACCCGCATCATTCCTGCCTTACATGTATGCAGGTATGGTATTTCATAAAAATAAGCACTACGATCGTGCTATGGAATATTACAAAAAGTCACTTCGTCTGAACAAAGATAATGCCTGTATATATAAATATCTTGGAGACTTATATCATGATCTGGGTAATTTCAAGCAGTCTGTAAGGCACTATCAAAAAGCCACTGAAGTCAAAATAGGAAAAGGTACCATAAGGGCAGAAACCCTCAAAATATTTTACCTTGAAGCGATCACGGATTAATCCGTGATTCAGAATAATATGAATTCAGGAGGTATATTAAGTTCAGTTAATTCCTTATGAAATTCCTCTTTTAAACCGGAAAAAGTTCCTCTTTTTAAACTTTCTTTCATTAAATTAATAATAAAATCTAATTGTTTCGGTTTCACATTAACTTCCTGTGCTATGTCATTCAGTCTGTCCCGTTCCTCTGATGCAAGAAGGCCGTCGGCATAAATCATAGTAATAATTCCCCAGATTAATGTAAACCTGATATCTGATGAAAAGGACTTCAGAGAATCAGACAATTTCTCAGGGTGACACCTTACAGATTCCATGATTTTATCCTTATCAGATTCAGCAATATCAAGACAATGACATAAAGAAGCAAGATAATCCAGTTCTTCTCCGCTTATAATACCATCTACACCT
>CALARM010000942.1 GCA_937888925.1 uncultured Synergistia bacterium
TTTTTAGATAACGATATGATTTCCACTCCAGGACTGGTAGAAGAGCATTTTAAATCCCATAAAAAATATAAAAATTATATAATAAGAGGTTCTTACGCAAATACTTCGGATTATATTAACCCTGAAACTGCCAGTGAGGGAAGGTTTTATTCTTCGGCATTTTTTATAAATGGAAATGTATCAATGACAAAGGAACTTTTATTAAAGGCCGGTATGTTTGACGAAGATTTTTCCGGTTATGGATGGCTCGACCTTGAACTTGGCGTTAGATTAAAAAAAATAGGCGCTAAAGCTATAACAAACGAGAAAGCCTTTACCTACCATTATCAGAAGAGTGTTGTTATAGACGATCTGGCTGCAATATATAAAAAAGAAGTGGAAAGAGGGCATATGGGAGTACTTTTTTATTTTAAACATCCATGTTTAAAAGTTAAACTTGCTACTATGAATCCTCTGGTTATTTTTGTTGGTTCTCTTCTTTATAGATTTGACTGGTTAAATCCTTTAAAAGGTGGTAAAATATTATCTTTCCTGTATAATCATAAATTAAACTGGTTTTTTAATCAGGCAGTAAATCTGGTAGCTATGTCCTGTTATAGTTTTGGTGTCAGGGAAGCCCTTGTTAGATTGAGACGTGACAATATTATTTTAAAGGCATATAAAAAATTATGAATCAACGGTTATTTATCGCTATAAATCTGGATGACTTATTAAAAAAGCAACTTTCTATTATATTAGAAGACTTCAAAAAAGAAGAATCATCTGTAAAATGGGTTGAAGCTCATAATTTACATATTACACTTAAATTTCTTGGAGATACACCTGAAGAAAAAATTATACATATCAAAAGAGCCTTAAAAGATATAAATTATCAGTCCTTTTCGTTAAAATTAAAAGACCCGGGCTGTTTCCCGAATACAAAGCAACCCAGAGTAGTATGGCTCGGTATATCAGAAGGCAAAGATGATTTATTAAAATTAAATACAGAAGTGGAAAATTCACTGGAAAAGCAGGGATTTCCCACGGAAAATAAAGATTTCAAATGTCATATTACTTTAGGACGGGTAAAAAAATTTAAAAAAATTTATGCTTTTGAAAAATTTTTAAAGAAAATCGAAGGTAAAGATTTTATAGAGCAAAAAATAGAACATATAGATCTGATGAAGAGTAATCTTTATCCGACAGGACCTGTATATGAAATATTAGAACAATATTTATTGAAAAAATAGCTTTTATGAAAAAATAAATTTTAAAGAGAGGGGATTATATTATGGAAGAAGAAAAACAGAAAGCTCTTGACGCAACATTACTTCAAATACAAAAGCGTTTTGGTAAAGGGTCTATAATGCAACTGGGGAAAACAGAAGCGCTCAATATTGAAAGTATATCTACCGGTTCAATAGCTTTAGACAGGGCTCTGGGTATAGGTGGAGTTCCAAGAGGAAGAATAATAGAAATTTATGGTCCGGAAGGTTCCGGTAAAACCACTATGGCATTACATATTATAGCTTCAGCTCAAAAAGAAGGAGGCACTGCAGCTTTTATAGATGTAGAGCATGCTCTTGACCCTGAATACTGTAAAAAACTTGGTGTTAAAACAGATGATCTTTATATATCTCAGCCAAATACAGGTGAAGAAGCTCTGGAAATAGTGGAAATGTTAATCAGAAGTAATGCTATAGACGTAATAGTCCTTGATTCTATAGCGGCTCTTGTACCAAAAGATGAAATAGAAGGCGAAATGGGGGATCCCCATATGGCTCTTCAGGCCAGACTCATGTCCCAGGCATTGAGAAAGCTTACAGGAGCTGTAAGCAAGTCGAAAGCTGTAGCTATTTTTATCAATCAGATAAGAATGAAGGTAGGAGTTTATTTTGGTAATCCGGAAACCACACCGGGTGGTAGAGCTATGAAATTTTATTCTTCCGTACGTCTTGAAGTTAAGAGGGGAGAATCTATAAAAAAAGGCAGTGATATAATAGGTTCTTCTACTAAAATAAAAGTTGTTAAAAATAAAGTTGCTCCGCCATTTAAAGAAGTGGTTCTGGATATGATGTTCGGAGAAGGTATATCAAAAGAGGGTGAAGTCGTAGACATAGGGGTTGAACAGGGAATAATAGAAAAAAGCGGTGCATGGTATACCTATAAAGAACAGAAAATCGGACAGGGAAAAGAGAATGTAAAGATCTATCTTACAGAACACCCGGATGTGTTTGAAGAAATTGAAAAAAGAATCAGAGAGAAGCTTAATCTGTTCCCATCTAAAAAGAAATCCGATAATATAGATGAAGAATAAAAAAAAGTAAGTGAAATATCTCACAGATTCAATAAAGTCTTTACAAAAAATATTAATCGTGATAAAATTATTTACTTAAAAGTTGTTTTACTTTAGATGAAAGTTTTAATTTTTATAATAAGGAGGTGTACACCTGAGTTAATTAATTAATCAGGTGCCCAGCGATAGTAAATGTTATAATTGCTATAATCATATCATTATTAGCAGGGGGGCTAATAGTATATTTTTACCCTCAGGTGGGTTCCAGAGATAGAAAGAAACTTGAGAATGAAGAGAGAGAAGCTATAAAAAGGGAATCCCAGAAAGAAGCTGAGGCCAGAAAGAAAGAAATTCTTCTGGAAGCCAGGGACGAAGCTCATAGAATTAGAAGTGAGGCTGAAAAGGAGAGTCAATCAAGAAGAAGAGAGTTGCAGAAAGCTGAACAGAGATTAATTCGTAAAGAAGAAACTATTGATAAAAAAATCGAAGAACTGGAGAAAAGAGAAAAGAAGCTGAATCTCAGGGAGAGAGAAGCAGTTCGTCTGAAAGAAAGACTCCAGCAGCTTAATTCGCAACAGAGATCGAAGTTAGAACAAATATCAGATTTGACCACTAAAGAAGCCAAAGAACTTCTTATGAAGGAAATAGAAGAAGAGAGCAAGCAGGATGCTGCCCTTTCAGTTAAAAAAGTTATAGAAGAAACTAAAACTCAGGCTGAAAAGGAAGCCCGTAAGGTAATAACTCTGGCTATTCAGAAATGTGCAGTAGATCAGGTAGGTGAATCAACTGTTTCAGTAGTACATTTGCCGAATGATGAAATGAAGGGAAGAATTATAGGAAGAGAAGGCAGAAATATAAGAATGCTTGAAACCCTTACCGGTATTGATCTAATAATAGATGATACACCGGAAGCGGTTATATTGTCTGGCTTTAATCCTATAAGAAGGGAAATTGCAAAGCTCACTCTGGAAAAGCTCATTGTTGATGGCAGAATACACCCGGCAAGAATAGAAGAAATGTTCAATAAAGCAACCAAGGATATGGAAGTAAGGATAAGAGAAGAAGGAGAACAGGCGTCATTTGCAGCAGGTGTCAGTGGATTGCATCCGGAACTTATCAATCTACTTGGAAAGTTAAAGTTCAGAACCAGTTACGGGCAGAATATACTGCACCATTCTATTGAAGTTGCATACCTGGCAGGGGCTATAGCAGCTGAATTGAAAGCAGACGTAAATATAGCCAAAAGAGCAGGGTTGTTACATGATATAGGAAAAGCTGTAGATCAGTCTGTAGAGGGACCTCATGCAATTATAGGATCAGAAATACTGGAGAGGTATAAAGAATCTCCAGCAGTAATCCATGCAGTTGCAGCCCATCATGAAGATATTGAACAGAATACAGTAGAAGCTGTACTCATACAATCATGTGATGCTATTTCTGCCGCCAGACCGGGAGCAAGAAGAGAAACCCTGGAGAGTTATTTGAAGCGTCTGGAAAAACTGGAGAAGATAGCAGATTCTTTTGTAGGAGTAAATAAATCCTATGCTATTCAGGCCGGTAGAGAAATCAGAATTATCGTTAAACCGGAAGATGTTGATGATTACACAGCAGCCAAACTGGCAAAGAATGTTGTTAAAAAAATAGAAAAAGAATTAGAATATCCCGGACAAATAAAAGTTACTGTTATCCGGGAAATCAGAGCAATCGAGTATGCTAAATAATTATAAGCGTTCAGCACTGATACCTGATATGCTGAACGCTTATAATTTTTTATTTTACATTTATCTTCTACTCTTCCTCACTGATAAATCTTTCCGGGGAAATACAATAGTTTTTTACCATATCCCGGGAAATTTTGTTCTGTTTTAATAGATTTTCTAACTCATCATCAAGGGATTGCATTCCTTCTGACCTGCTTCTTTGAATAATCATTGGTATTTGCAGGATATTTCCTTCTTTGATTGAAATTTTAACTTCAGTATTGGCCAGAAGTATCTCGGAAACCAGCGTCTTACCCTGTGATGATTTTTTATGTACTATAATCTGAGATATGACTGCAAGTAATGATTTAGATAATTGCAGATATATTTTATTATGATCTGATTCCGAGAAAAGACTTATTATTCTTTCCACGGTTTTTGCAGTACCTTTTGTATAAAATTCTGTTATTACAAGCATACCGGCCATAGCAGCTTTTAATAAAAGCTCTATACTTTCTCTATCTTCAATTTCTCCAGTTACTATAACATCTACATCCTCTAATAATGCCTGTTCTATGCCTTCTTTATAGGAAGGTATATCTTTCCCTACTTCTTTATGAATAACAATGGATTTCTTTGTAGGGTGTATAAATTCAACAGCCTTCTCCAGAACGAGTATTTTACAGGTTCTTGTATTACTTATAAATTTAACCAGAGCTCCTGCTGTCGTTGTTTTTCCACTGTTAGGAGGGCCGGATATTATAATCATACCCTGTTCGTTTTTAGCTATATCTTTGTATACTTTTGGGAGATTTAATTGATCTATAGAAAAACTTTTTGACGGTAATCTTTTAAATACACCTCCAATCCCTCTGTTTTCTTTCCTTAAATTAGCTCTGAATTTACTTAATCCGGGTATTTCACTACAAAATTCTACATAATAATTTTTTTCAAATTCATGAATTTTTTCTGATGGGCAGTATTGATATAAAAGTTTTTCAGATTCTTCTACAGTGAGAGGTGGTAAATCTGTTACCAGGAGTTCACCATTATATCTAAAATAAGGAGGGAAACCCGGTGATATATGCAGGTTTATTACAGGAGGCGTTAAATCCATCATTATTTCAAATAAACTCTTTATATCATATTTATATTTCAGTTTTGTTTCAATAATTTGAAATTTTCCGACTTTTGTTTTTTTCGCTTTTGATACCTGTTCTTCTTCCAGAGAAGTTATAATTTCCTCTTCTTCCAGCACTTTTGTCTCTTTTTTACCTCTTTTCCAGATACGTCCAAGCACTTTTTATTTTCTCCTTCCTCATACAAATTCAGCTTCAATTTTCCAGCATACTTTTATCTTTTATTGAATTTAAAGCTACTTCAGTAGAGATTTTTTCTTCCTTTAGCAGAGTTAAGATTGAATTATCGAAACTTTGCATTCCCAGTTCTGAATTTTCATTTATAATAGAACTAATCAGTTCTGTTTTTCCTTCTTTTATTACCCGTGATAATTTAAATGTTTCTATAAATACTTCTATAGCCGGAATAAGTCCTGTCCCTTCAGTATTCGGAAGTAGTTTTTGAGATATAATGGCTTTTAAATTCGTTGCAAGTAAATCACCCATATATGCTTTATCTTTTTCCGGCATAATTCCTGTTAATTCTTCTATTGCCTGTATAGTATCATTTGTATTCATACATGCCAGTACCAGAACCCCTTTTTCTGCTGCTATCAAAGCCTGTTTAAGCAGTTCCGGTTTATTAATTTCATAAATAAATACTAAATCTATATCCTCTTTTAATGTTGAAGAAAGTGCTTCTGTAATATTCTTAAAATCACAACCCAGCAAACGCTGCCTGATTAAACATTTTTGAGGTGTATAGAAATAATCAATGCTGTCTTCCAGAGTTATTATATGGGCATATCTATCCTGATTAATAGTATGTATCATAGAGGCTATCGTAGTAGATTTACCGGAATATTTCAGTCCATTGATTATGATTAATCCATGTTTATATGTCTTTACAAGAGAATTTATTGCCTGTGGAAGATTTAACTCTTCAAAAGACGGGACCTGCTTATTAGAAGGTTTAAAAATGAGATCCCATCCATTTATTTGTTTATAAATTTTAACATTAAATTTATAGGCAATACTTTCTTTTTCCAGATTAAAAAAACTGTTAATTGTTTTTTTAAAATGACATTCCTGTATTAAAGCTTCAGGTAAAATTTGGCTGAGAAGTAATGTATTTTTTTCATCTGCAATAATCTTAGAATTAATCTGCATTATAGAAGATTTATTTAAGCGAATTACAGGAGGAGAACCTGCAGATAAAGTAAGAGACAATCCTTTTCTTTCTATTAATTCAAAAAGAAAATTATGTAATTCAACAAAAACCTCCTTTTTCTTTCTTTCTATTTCCTCAATTTTTTCTCTGGCTCCTTTCATATCTTCTTCTACTACTATTTTTACTTCTTCTTTTTCTTGAGCTTCTTCTATTTTTTCCATTTTTTCCTCGACAACCTCTTCTTCTTCAACCTCTTCTTCTTCAACCTCTTCTACTACTTCTTCTTCAACCTCTTCTACTACTTCTTCTTCAACCTCTTCTACTACTTCTTCTTCAACCTCTTCTTCTTCAGCTTCTTCTTCAATCTCTTCTTCAGCTTCTTCTTCAATCTCTTCTTCAGCTTCTTCTTCTACTTCTTCAATCTCTTCTTCAGCTTCTTCTACTTCTTCAACCTCTTCTTCTGCTTCTTCTTCTACTTCTTCTTCA
>CALARM010000943.1 GCA_937888925.1 uncultured Synergistia bacterium
TTTTTTATGTTTTTTTCTTCTTTAAATTATTCCTGTGGCACATATATTGCTTAATAGTAATATAGAAAATATTTTTTAAACAGGAGGTTTTTATTATGCTGGATAATGTGAAAATCGGGACTAAAATTATCGGAGGGTTTTTAATAATTGCTTTTATAGCACTTATCATAGGTATAGTGGGATCAGTAAATTTAAATAAGATTGATAAGGCCGATACTATGTTATATAAAAATATTACGTCGCCCCTTGCCAATCTTATGAATGTAGCTATAGCATTTCAACAGGTCAGGGTAATTGTGAGAGATATGTGTCATACAAAGGACCTTCAGGAAGCTAAAAAATACGGCGAAGATATTAAAAATTGCTCTGCAATAATTACTGAAAACATAAAACAATTTGACGAAAGTATTATTTCCGAGGAGCTTAAAAGGGCAAATGAACATTTTGGAGAAACCAGGGTAGTTTACCGGAAACATCTTGCTACCTTGACTGAACTTACCACGCAGGGTAAACAGGAAGAAGCACTGATATTATTAAAAGGTGACGCCCGTGCTGCAGCAGAAGCGGAGCAGGATGCAATCAATAAAATGGTTGCCATTATGCTTGAAGAAGCGAAGAAAACATCCGAGAATAATACAAAAACTGCCAACTTTGCCATGATTCTTATGGCTCTGTCCATACTTGTAGGAGTCATTCTTGCTGTGGGCCTTGGCATGTTCTTCGGGAAGAATATCAGTTCCACTATAAACAGTTCCATAAAGGAAGTTGAACGATTGATTGACGGTACCCTTAACGGTAAACTGGATATGAGGGGAGATGCAGGAAAGATTAATTTTGAGTTCAGACCTATTCTTACAGGTATAAATCAGCTTCTCGATGCAGTAATAGGCCCTCTCAATGTGGCGGCAGAATATATTGACAGAATATCCAAAGGTGATATACCACCGAAGATTACGGATAACTATAAAGGTGATTTCAATGAAATAAAAAATAATATAAATAACTGTATAGACGGTCTCGGTGGTCTTGTAGAAGCTTCTCAGGTATTACAGAGAATGGCAGTAAACGATTATACCAGAAGAGTGGAAGGAAAATACCAGGGTGTATTTTCTCAGACAGCGGAAGCTACCAATTCCGTTCATGACAGGATAATGAATATACGTAATGCGGTAAATAAGATTGCCGATGGAGATTTATCTCCTCTTGAATCCTTCAAACAGATCGGTAACGGAACAGGAAAACGGTCGGAACAGGATACCCTGGCACCTGCCTTCATACGTATGATGGAAACTATTAAAGCTTTAATAAATGAAATAGATAAACTTGCTGCAGGTGCAGTGGATGGTAAACTGAACGTCAGGGGCGATGTGTCAAAATTCACCGGCGATTACAGAAAGATTATTGAAGGTATAAATCATACCCTTGATTCTCTGGTGAATCCTCTTTCTATGGCAGCAGATTATATTGACAGAATTGCAAGAGGTGATATGCCTCCAAAGATTACTGCCGAATATAAAGGTGATTTCAATCTGATTAAAAATAATTTGAATGATCTCATAGATGCACTGGATAGAATTACTGTTATCTCAGAAGATATTGCAGATGGTAATCTTATGGTAGTCGTTCGGGAACGGTCCGAACATGACAGATTGATGCTTGCTCTGAAACAGATGGTATCGGCTCTTCAGGGTATAGTTATGAATGTGAAGACTGCTACAGATAATGTGGCATCTGCAAGCCAGGAGATGAGTTCCAGCTCGGAACAGATTGCCCAGGGTGCTACTGAACAGTCTGCTTCTGCAGAAGAGGTTTCGTCTTCTATGGAAGAAATGACTGCAAATATAAAACAGAATGCCGATAATTCCAATCAGACTCAGAAGATTGCCATTAAAGCGGCAGAAGATGCAAAAGAAGGCGGAAAGGCCGTATCTGAAACAGTAAATGCCATGAAGGAAATAGCAGGAAAGATTTCTATTATAGAAGAGATTGCAAGACAGACAAATATGCTTGCACTGAATGCCGCTATTGAAGCAGCAAGAGCAGGTGAACATGGTAAAGGATTTGCTGTTGTTGCATCCGAAGTGAGAAGTCTTGCAGAAAGAAGCCAGATGGCAGCACAGGAAATAGGTAAATTATCTGTGGCAAGTGTGGAAGTGGCAGAAAAAGCAGGTATAATGTTAACCCAGATGGTGCCTGCCATACAGAAAACTGCAGAACTGGTTCAGGAAATAAGTGTTGCAAGTAATGAACAGAATACGGGAGCGGAACAGATAAACAAGGCAATTCAGGAGTTAGACAGAGTAATACAGCAGAATGCAGGAGCATCTGAAGAAATGGCTGCTACTTCGGAACAGCTTTTAAGTCAGGCAGGACAGCTTCAGGAACTTATAAACTTCTTTAAACTCGACAGTTCCAGAACGTCTGTTATCAAGTCTGTTGTGAAAGGTGATAAAACAAGAGAAGTGAAGAAGCTGGCTGCCAGAGGTCATGTAAAGCCACAGAAACAGATTGGTACATCAAAAATGGATTCAGGTGAAAAAGGGATAGTGTTAAAGCTTGACGCATCAGATAGTGAAGATGATGAATATGTGAGATTTTGATAACAGGTAACCCGTGCCGGGATAACAATAAATTATTATGCAGGGCTACAGGCCCTGTTTTTTTCAGGATATTTTGTTATAGTCTATCTTTTTTATTGTACACCCGATAACTTTTCACTCTTCCCCCTTTAATATTTTTAATTTTCTTATAAATTTTCCTTTCTTTCTGTCGATATTACATTTATTAACATATTAAATAAGGAGGTATAAATTTATGAATTTTAAGTGGGATGAAATGACCATAAAAACAAAGTTAATGGTATCCCTTGGTCTTGGTGGTCTCGTTTTATTTTCAATTATGATAAGTGTAATAATTTTTATCACAGGTGCTCAGGAAAAAGAACTGGCCTATTCACAGGCAATGGAAACAACAAAGAAATATGCCGGTGACGTAAATGCAGAAATGACCGGATATAAAACAATCGCTACAACCCTTGCGGCAACTCTCGATACTTATAAGATTTCCTCTGCAAACAGGGATGAAATAAGTGAAACCCTGAGAAATCTCCTTGAAAAAAATCCTCTTCTTCTCGGCACTTATGTAGGTTTTGAACCAGGTGCATTTGACGGGAAAGATGGTGCTTATATTAATAAAAAAGGTCATGATAAGACAGGACGTTTTATTCCTTACTGGAATAGATTGGCCGGTTCCATGACTCTTGATCCGCTGGTAGATTACGATGTTCCCGGTGCCGGAGATTATTATCAGTTGCCGAAGAAAACAGGAAAAGACCGGGTTATAGAGCCATATTTATATCAGGGAATTTTATTGATGAGCTATGTTTCACCAGTAATGAGACAGGGACAGTTCGCAGGCATTGCAGGAGTTGATGTGGGCCTTGCTCATATGGATAGGGTAATAAGTAAGATCAAATTGTTTGACACAGGCAACTGTATTCTTATAAGCAACACAGGTATTATAGTTTCAGCCAGCGATAAAAATTTTATAGGTAAACAGACACTTTATGATGTGGCGGACAGATTTAATGCACCGATGCTGAAAGATATAGCCAGTAATTTGAAACAGGGAAAAGAAGGCTATAAAGAACTTTATTATCCTGTTACAGGGAAAAAATCTGTATTGTTTTATACACCTGTAAAAACCGGCGGATTTGGTCTCATAAGTATTGTGCCTGAAAGCGAGATATTTGCAGGTATAAATCGTTTGAAATTTATATTGATTTTTATAGGATTTATTGCAATAGCTATTCTCATAGTTTTCTCTATAACTTTTTCCCGCACTATTGCCTTAATACTTGATGATGTTACAGGTGAAACAAAGAAATTAACCGATGCTGCAATAGCAGGCAAACTGGATGTGAGAGGTGATCCTGAAAAGATTAATTTTGAATTCAGACCAATAATCGAAGGGGTAAATCACCTTCTTGATTCACTTATAGCTCCTTTGAATGTAGCTGCTGAATATGTTGATAGAATTTCCAAAGGTGACATTCCCCCTAAAATTACAGATACGTACCGTGGAGATTTTAATGAGATAAAGAATAATTTAAATACCTGTATAGATGCAATAGAGATACTTCTCGGAGATGTAAATAAACTTGCTTCCGATGCCATAGAAGGTAAATTTGATACAAGAGGAGATGCCTCAAGACATCAGGGACATTTTTCAAAGGTAGTAAAAGGTATTAACAGCACCCTTGATACAGTAGTAGATAAAGTATTCTGGTATGAACAACTGCTTGATGCCATACCATTTCCTCTATCTGTAACGGATATGGATATGAACTGGACCTTTATAAATAAACCGGTGGAAAATTTTCTCGGCCTAAAGAGAAAAGATATTCTGGGAAAACACTGCAGTAACTGGAATGCAAGTATATGCAGGACGGAAAACTGCGGTATTGTAGGACTGAGAAGAAACAAACTTCAAACAGTTTTTGAACAGAAGGGTATGAATTTCCAGGTAGATACTTCCTATATACATAATGCGAGGGGGGAAAAAGTGGGACATATAGAGGTTGTTCAGGATATAACAGCTAGAGAAAAGGTTTCCGAATATCAGAAAATTGAAGTAGAACGTCTGGCAGGTAATCTTGATCTACTTGCAATAGGAGATTTTAACCTCTGTACAGAGGTCTCAACTGGAAATCAGTATACAGAAAAAGAAAGAGAAAATTTCCTCAAAATTAATGAAAATCTTTTAAAGGTAAAACATGCCGTCAGTGCTCTTGTTTCAGATGTAAATATATTATCAGGTGCAACACTTGAAGGTAAACTGGATGTTCGTGCCGATGCCTCCGGACATATGGGAGATTATGGTAAAGTCATACTTGGCGTAAATGACATACTGGATGCAATAATAGATCCTCTTAATATGGCAGCCAGTTATATAGATCTTATAAGCAAAGGAAATATGCCTGAAAGAATTACCGCAGAATATGAAGGTGATTTCAATTTAATTAAAAATAACGTGAATGAACTTATTAATGCATTTAATAATATAACCTCCATTGCAGAACAGATTGCAGGGGGCAATCTTCTTATAACCGTTCAGGAACGTTCTGAAAATGACAGGCTTATGGTGGCTTTAAAACAGATGGTGTCTTCTCTTCAGGAAGTCGTTGTAAATGTTAAATCGGCAGCAGACAATGTGGCATCTGGAAGTCAGCAGATGACGTCAAGTGCGGAACAGATTTCCCAGGGCGCAACGGAACAATCTGCTTCTGCAGAAGAGGTTTCCTCTTCTATGGAAGAAATGACTGCAAATATAAAACAGAATGCAGATAATGCCAATCAAACCCAGAAGATTGCCGTTAAAGCAGCGGAAGATGCAAAAGAAGGAGGGAAAGCCGTATCTGAGACAGTAGCTGCTATGAAGGAAATAGCAGGAAAGATTTCTATCATAGAAGAAATTGCCCGTCAGACAAATATGCTGGCCCTTAATGCCGCTATTGAGGCAGCAAGAGCCGGCGAACATGGTAAAGGTTTTGCCGTAGTTGCCTCAGAGGTTCGCAGTCTTGCAGAAAGAAGCCAGATGGCAGCACAGGAAATAAGTAAACTGTCTACTGCAAGTGTAGAAGTAGCGGAACGGGCCGGAGAGATGTTAACTCAGATGGTGCCTGCCATACAGAAGACGGCAGATTTAGTCCGTGAGATAAGTTCTGCCAGTAATGAACAGAATGTAGGTGCAGAACAGATAAATATGGCAATACATCAACTGGATCAGGTAATACAGCATAATGCCGGTGCTTCCGAACAAATGTCTGCCACATCGGAAGAACTTTTATCTCAGGCAGAACAACTTCAGGAACTTATAAGCTTTTTCAATGTAGAAGAAGAGACTTCTGACAGGAAAGGCGGAAAAACAGTTCACGGAAAAAAGGACAGAGAAAGGATTTTTACAGCCCCTTCCAAGAAAGCAAAAGAACCGGCCAGGGTGAAATTACCGGGAAAAGGTGTAATGCTCAGTCTTACGGCAAAAGACAGTGAAGATGACGAATATATGAAATTTTAATGTTTCTTGAAGAACAGGACATAAAGCAACTGTGTCCTGTTCGTTGAATGGTTTTATCTTGATTTTACTTACCGGCCTGAGCATAATTATGTAATAGAAGTCTTCCTCACGTCACGCGTCACGAGAGATTATGCTCACCCCGGTAAATGAGGTGTATAAAAATGGGCATAACCAGAAAAATGATCAGATGGTGCAGAGTATCCGGGATTCTGATATACATGATAGCAGAGCGGTGTGATACAGGATATGTGTTAAATAATGTGACATTTTTCAAAAGTGTGCTGGCGCATTTATGTGACAATGTTACATGTTTTTTTAGTGTTTTAAATCTTTTATCTGTGACTATTTTATTTTTTTCCTTTAATATGACTCTTTTTATTCTCTTAATTGTAATATGAACATATATATGGCACATATACTGCTTAAATAATATATGTAATATGTTTTAGAGGAAAAGAGAGGCATATGATTATGGATGAGAAGAAGAGTAAACTAAAATTTTGCCCCTTTATAAATGATAATTACGAAGAATGTTACTGTAATGATTTAAAGAGCCAGAATATTGAAACAGTGATATATTACTGCGGACAAAATTATAAATTATGTAACATATATAAATATATATGCCAGAAAAAGAAAAAAGAAGAGAAAGGCTGTGAAAGCTGTGAACAATC
>CALARM010000944.1 GCA_937888925.1 uncultured Synergistia bacterium
ACATCACCCTTTTTTACTGTTACAATTTCCACGGGAATACCTTCTTTTTTCTGTATATCTTCCCTGGATATAATCTGTTCTGTTTTATTTTTACATGAAACAGATAAAATCATTATTATAAGAATCAGACCTGTGATTGTTAATTTATATGTTTTCATTAAATAATTTATCATTTTGTGTTTTTAAGCTCCTCTTCCGACGAGCCCTCCTCTCCTGTTTTTATGAGTTTTATATTATCAAGTTTACCGTCTTCAGGAAGAAGTCCTGTAGTTTTTATCATATTTGCCTTGGCAAGATAATAATCATAAAGAGCCTGTACATTATCTACCTCTGCATTTGTAAGAACAAGCTGGGCATTTGAAACTTCTATGAAAGGAGCTATACCCTCCTGATAACGAAGTCTTGCCACTTCATAATTCTGACGGGCAGATTCAAGATTGGCTTTCACTTTATGTACCTTTTCTTCTGACTCATGTAACAATAAATAAGCCTGTGTTACCTGAAGAGCCAGTGCTTTTTTAAGCTGTTCCAGATTCGTTTTTGCCTGTGACAGAGTTATTTCTGCCTCATCAATCTTACAGGTTGTAAGACCACGGTCAAAAATAGGTACACTGGCAGAGAATGTAGCATTTGTGCTGTTTGAAGGATTCATAAAAGTAGAGCTGAAAGCTATGTAATCAAGATTAAATGTTACAGTAGGTTTTCTGTCACTTTTCGCGACCTCTATCTGTGCTTCCGCAGCTTTTATTAAAAACATTATTTTCTTTGCTTCTCCGCGATTGGCACAGGCAAGGTATGTGCTGTAATCCGTATCTACGGGAAAAGGTTTATATACAAGATCATCTATCAGTTCGAAATTCTCATTGAGAGGAATAGTCATTGTATCATTCAGTGCAGCTTTCTTGAGTGCTACATTACTTTCGGCACTTATCACTCCGAGTTCCACATTGGCCAGCTGTGCCTTTGCACTGAGTACATCCGATTTTGCCACAAGACCTTCTTCATAATATGCCTCGGATATACCGTATTGTTCCTTTGTAGTGGCAAGACTGTCATGAGCCACATCAAGCAGCTTATATGCCCGAAGAACACCGTAATAACTGTCGATAGCTTTATATATTACATTCTGTCTGGTTACATCCATGTCGCTTCTGGTGGCTTCACTTACCATAGTTGCCTGATCCACCTGATTGGTAACTTTACTGCCGTCATAAAGAGAATAGTTAAAAGTAAATTTTGCCTGTCCCTGATTATTGCTTCCCAGTTCTGCAGTTTTTCCTCCGACATCAAAACTCTGAACAGGATCCATTCTTGTATAATAGGCGGAAGCATTCACATTCGGATAGCCTCCGGTTTTCGCCTGATTTACCCTTACTTCCGATTTCCGGATCTCCTGATCTGAATACTGAAGGTCCAGACTGTTCTGCAGGGTAATCTTAACACTATCTTCAAGGGTAATTGTTTTATTTAACTTAACGTTTTCCTGAGAGAAGCAGCCGCTTCTGACAGATAATATAAAAAATAATAATAGAATTAATCTAAATTTCTTCATAAAAAATCGCCTTTTCTTCATCAGAGGAACACTCCCTCCTCTGCCGCTCTGCATATAAGATCATAGAATTTCTTTGCAACTCTGAGTAAATCTTCCCTGTCTTCTTCTTCCGATTTTTCTATCATACTTCTCCAGCATTTTCTTTTAAGCTCTTTCATCTCATTTACAAGATCTCTTCCTTTCTCAGATAATTTCACCATTACAACCCTTCTGTCACCATTTTTTCTGTACCTTTCTACCAGATCATCTTTTATTAATTTATCTATCAGTTCTGTAGCAGAACTATTGGCTATGCCGAGTGCTTCCGTTATATCCTTCATTTTAACGCTTTCATTATGAGAAAGGATCATTAAAACCTTTATCTGTGATATGGAAAAACGGTCCATACTGGTAGGACGTCTGTGAACAGTACAGAGAAACTTCTCGCCTGTATCGATACAGAGCTGAGTCAGTTCATCAATCAGATAATTTTCTCTTTTATCCATAGCCATAAAACCTCTTTTATTTAGGAAGATTTCCGAATATTTCGGTTTCCGAATATTTCGCCAACCTGACAATACCATAATATATATATATATACTGTAATGTATATTACATATTATATAATTACTAAAGACCCGATGATTAAAGGGTTTTTAATCACAGGGTCTTTAATTTTAATATATTTCA
>CALARM010000945.1 GCA_937888925.1 uncultured Synergistia bacterium
TTTGCCATTCCCGGTTCTATAGATAAAGAACTCAGCAGAGGAACACACAGACTTATAAAGGAAGGGGCAAAACTTGTTGAAGATATAGGAGATATTACGGGGGAATTAATCCCTCTGGAAGGTTTATCGCCTGCGGAAAACCATCCTGAACCTGATCTTTCGGAAGATGAAAAAAAAGTTTATTTATATATAACTATGGAAGGAACTCATATAGACGAAATAATAAGAAAAACTTCTATGGAAACAGGCAAGGTATCGTCTCTATTGAGTATACTTGAGTTAAAGAATTTTATTATAAGAAGAGAAGGAAATTTTTTTGTCAGAAATTAGCGATTGTTAAAGAGACAAAAATTTTTCTTATAATTCAGAGGGAATCTTAGTTATAGATAAAGATTGCTCCCTGAAAAATAGTTGGAGGAATTATGCAATCCCTGATTATAGTTGAGTCTCCGGCGAAAGCCAGAACATTAAAGAAATTTCTCGGTAGTAAATATACAGTAAAAGCTTCTATGGGACATGTAAGAGATTTACCTAAAAGTAAGCTTGGTGTCGATGTGGATAATGATTTTACCCCCCAGTATATAACTATAAAAGGTAAAGGAAAAATTATCAAGGAACTCAAAGCAGCTGTCCAGAAGTCTGACCATGTTTATCTTGCTTCTGACCCTGACAGAGAAGGAGAAGCTATTGCATGGCACCTTATACAGTCATTAAATATAGATAAGCCCCGGAGGATAGAACTCCATGAGATAACAAGGCCTGCTCTTAAAGAAGCTCTTAAGAATTCTCATAACCTGAACCTTGATAAGGTTTATGCACAGCAGGCAAGACGTATTCTAGACAGGCTCGTAGGTTATAAAATAAGTCCTCTTCTCTGGAAAAAAGTCTCCAAAGGTTTGAGTGCCGGAAGGGTTCAATCTGTCGCCATGAAGCTTATATGTGATAGGGAGCAGGAAATACAGAATTTTGTTTCCGAAGAATACTGGACCATTACGGCAGAGCTTCAAAAAACAGGTTTGAAGTCTACCTTTGAAGCAGTATTAAGAGAAAAAGCCGGTAAGAAGATAAAGATAAAAAGTGAAAAAGAAGCACAGGACATATTAAAAGAACTGGATAAATCGGATTTTATAGTTTCGGGAGTGACTGAAAAAGAACAGCAGAGAAACCCCATGCCTCCTTTTATAACAAGCACTTTACAGCAGGAAGCTTCCCGCCGTCTTGGTTTCAGGGTTTCGAAAACTATGAAGATTGCCCAGGAATTATATGAAGGTCTTGATATAAAAGGTGAAACAGCAGGCCTTATAACTTATATGAGGACAGATTCTCCCAGGGTCTCAACTATTGCAATAGAAGAGGTACGGAATTATATAGACGGCCATTTTGGCGAGAAATATCTCCCATCAAAGGCCAATGTATTTAAATCCAAAAACAGAGCACAGGATGCTCATGAAGCCATAAGACCTACTTCTGTTTTGAGAACTCCCGAAGAGGTAAAGGTTTTTCTGAGTAAAGATCAATATAATCTATATTCCCTTATATGGAAGAGATTTGTTGCATCTCAGATGACACCTGCTTTACTGAAGGTTATTACTGTAGATATAAAGGCAGGTAAATATACCTTCAGGGTTGCAGGCAGGAATGTTATTTTCCCTGGTTTCCTTGAAGTTTATGATATTCAGCCCGGGGAAGATGAAGAGGTTTTGAAGTCTGATTTGCCGAAACTGACTAAAGGTGATAATTTGAAATTGATAAAACTTTCACCTGCCCAGTGTTTTACACAGCCACCTTCAAGATACTCAGAAGCAACTCTTGTTAAAATACTGGAAGAAAAAGGTATAGGAAGACCGAGTACCTATGTACCTATTATAGAAACAATAAGGCAGAGAGGATATGTTATCGTTGAGAAAAAACGTTTTCATCCCACTGAATTAGGTATCAAGGTTACAGAACTTCTTGTGAAACATTTTCCTGATATTATAAATGAGTCTTTTACTGCCAGAATGGAAGATAAGCTGGATGAAATCGAAGAAGGAAGCATGGAGTGGATAAAACTGCTCTGTGATTTTTATCAGCCTTTTTTAAATACTCTTCAGAAGGCTGACAGCGAGATGGAAAAAGTAGAGCTTACAGTTCAGTATACAGATGAAATGTGTAATAAATGCGGGAAACCTATGATAGTAAAAAGAGGAAGATTTGGTCCTTTTATTGCCTGTTCCGGTTTCCCTGACTGTAAGAATACCATGCCTATAAGGAAAACTGTAGGAGTAAAATGTCCTCAGCCGGGATGCAAGGGAGATATTGTTGAAAAGTTTACAAAAAAGAGAAAAATATTTTACAGTTGCAGTTTATATCCTGAATGCACCTTCAGCAGCTGGTATAAACCTACAAATAACATATGTCCGAAGAGTAATCATATTTTAGTAATAAAAAGAC
This sequence comes from uncultured Synergistia bacterium, assembly GCA_937888925.1. The sequence continues at coordinate 2,434 of CALARM010000945.1, forward strand.
AGACAGCCGGTAAAATATTGCTTGCCTGTCTGGATCCTGAGTGTGATTATCAGGAATGGCAGGAAGTCGGTAAATCGGGAAGTGAGTCGTGAGTCGTGAAGGGTATGGGCGACCCACTGTGGTTGCCCGGTATCGGTGAAAACGCACGTCACGCGTCACGAATATATAAAGGTTTTACTATGAATTCATTGACAGTAATAGGTGGTGGCCTTGCTGGATGCGAGGCCTCATGGCAGGCAGCAGAAAGGGGCATTAAAGTAAGGTTATTTGAAATGAGACCTGAACAGATGACTCCTGCTCACAGAACAGGGAAACTTGCAGAACTTGTATGCAGTAATTCTTTACGTTCTGATTCTCTTGATACTGCTTCAGGACTGCTGAAAGAAGAACTCAGAAGAATGAACTCCATTATAATGACCTGTGCCGATAATTCCAGAGTAGATGCAGGCAGTGCTCTCGCTGTAGACAGAGAGGTTTTTGCATCACTGGTGGAAAAAGCTGCAGAGGGGCATAAGAATATAACAGTTGAAAGAAAAGAACTGCATGATATACCTGATGGAGTGGTTATTATTGCTACAGGTCCTCTTACATCTCCTTCCATGACAGAGGCAATCAAAAAACTCCTGGGGGAAGACCATCTTTATTTTTACGATGCAGTTGCTCCCATAATTGCCGGAGAATCTATAGATTCTGAGAAAGTTTTCAGAGCTTCCAGATATGATACGTCAGAAGGAGA
>CALARM010000946.1 GCA_937888925.1 uncultured Synergistia bacterium
CGATCTTGTAACATGTGTAACCAGTATAATAGTTCTTCCCTGGTCTGCAAGTTTTCTTAATAAAGACATCATTCTTGTTTCGGTAGCAGGATCTAACCCTGAAGTAGGTTCATCGAGGAAAAACAAATCGGGTTTTGTAAGTAGTTCCACACCTATACTTACTCTTTTCCTCTGACCGCCGCTTAATTTTTTTATCTGAGTATATCTGCCATCCTCCAGTTCAAGTTCTTTAATTACGAGATCTATAATATTATCTATTTCTTCTTTTTTTGTATCTTCAGGAAGTCGTAAAGAGGCGGCATAGTATAAAGCTTTATATACATCCAGTTCTTCATGCACTATATCATCCTGAGGCACATATCCGAGACGATTCCTGAAAAAGTCTATTTTATCATAAAAATTTTCTCCGTTTATAAATACCTCTCCTCTGTCTTTAGGATAAACTCCGCAGAGGGTCTTTAAAAGAGTCGATTTCCCCGCACCGCTTGTAGCCACTATAGCTACGAATTCGCATGGATTAATCGATAACGAAATATCATTTAATATGGTTTTGCCTTCGGAAACCGTTCTTGTTAAACCTATAGCATCAAGCCTTAATCTGTCTTCTTCACAGAGATTTTTTATATGTTCTCCGTCAAAAATAAGTTTAAATTTACTTATCTGTATAATATCGCCTTTATCAAGCTGTTTTTTTTCTGTTTTTATTCCGTTAACATACAGGCCATTAATGCTGTTGTTATCCTGAATAAAAAAATTACCTTCAGGAGAAGAATAAACTGTAGCATGACGCCAGGAGACCTGTACATGGTTTAAGTAAATATGACTGTCAGGGTTTCTTCCTATGGTTATTTTTTTTATAAGAGAAGAGATAAAGGTGGAAACAAATTCAAATTCTGCATCTCCAATAGCTATTATATCTCCTGATTGTAATTTCTGTCTGTCTATTCTCCGACCATTTATAAAAGTTCCGTTGGTGCTGTTATTATCCTGAATAAAATAATGTTCTTCCGAATATATTATAAGAGCATGAATACCTGATATAAATTTATCTTTCTCTACTATTAAATCACAGTCGGGATAACAGCCAATCTTAATATTATTATTCTCAAGAATAAAAATTTTATCTGATTGACCTTTACGAAGTATTAATTTTGCACTCATAACTCCACCCTCTGCTATTACTGACCAGAGCATAAGCATATAATAAAGTTCTTCCTCCTGTCACGCGTAACGTGTTACGCGTCACGAGAGCAGTTATGTATTATTTATACTCATCTCAGTAATATGTTATAAACCAGATTAAATAAGGTTTTCTGGCTTTTCACTATTCACTACTCACTTCATTAGCATATCATACATTGCCGAATATTTTCTTATACAAATCTTCACCATAGCTGGTTTGCAACGGTTCGCCTTCGATTAATTTAAAAGTTCGTCTTCCGTCTGCTTCTCTTTCAGCCTGCAGGAAAATAGTAGTCTTCATTTTTTTTTCATAAAAACTACGGGCAAATTCGTATAAATGGGTAACGAAGAAAACCTTGATACCTTTGTCCACTAACCCGTAGATTATTTGTCTTGCAATCTCCGAGCCTTCTATTTCGTTTGTTGCAGCAAAGGATTCATTAAAGAGCACCATAGAATCCGGCTTTATATTGTCTATAATATTACTCATTCTGCCGAGTTCTTCATCTAATTTTCCGCTCTTCATATCGGTGTCTTCTTCCCGTTTGTAGTGCGTGAAAAGTCCGTTACAGATATTGGCACAGAAAGACCCGGCCGCTACAAACATACCGCATTGCATCATTAACTGGGCCAAACCGATACTTCTCAAAAAAACCGATTTCCCTCCCCTGTTGGCTCCCGTAATAATTACGATATTTTTATCATCAGCATTTACATCGTTACTTACTACGTTTTGTTTCATAGTTAAGGCCAGACAGACATCATATAATCCTTTAAAAACATGTCTCCGTTCCTTAAACCCCACAGGAACGGGGAAAGATATAGCACATTCTATCTGAACGAGTTGTCTGTATAAATTTAAACAACCTATATAAAAGGCCAATTCGGTTCGCAACATAATAAAAAAATTGAGAATATGCTCGGCTGATCTGGCCAGAGCAATGGCAACAGGCTTGATCCCCCTGTCCTGTAATTCCGACATGGCTCTGGCACCTCTTTCATCACGCTCACTGATATAAAAGGTATAAGCCTGCGGTTTCTGGGAAAAGATCCGCTCCATCCAACTCTTTTTGTTTTCCTGTGATTTACGAAGTATATAATTGACGCCTTTATTGCCTTTCCCGAGTTCAGCGCTGATTAAAACTCCGTTACGAAATTTCAGAGCTACTAAATGATCTCGAACAGTTGCAAAATATTCGTCACCAAGTTCTTTTTTGAGCATCAGAAAAAATGTCGTAAAACCTTCCGACTCAAATTTACATGCATGAATATCAGCGATATTCTTTAGTTTTTTAAGAATGTCCACAAATATCTGCAATAATTCTATTGAGCTATAAAGTGATGGAGATCTGGCAAAAATTCCCCATAAAGTCTTTTTCTCTCTTTCAAGTGCTTCTATTGCGACATCATAAATATCCCTGACAATAGTAGAATTTTTCAGACAATCCCTGAGAATATTCTGTCGATAGAGTATTGTGTCCATATCATTATTCACGCCGGTCAAAACCGTTTTTTTCGCAACGTCAAATAGAAAATCATCATCTATAGCCATAGCTTTAAATAAAGTGTTTAATTCCAGATCCTGTATCAATATCCGCTCATTCCACGGTAATTTCTGTTTAAGGTCGAAATCACGATCTTTATACATAAGGAAAGCTTTCATGATTTTATGCGCTCCTTTAAATAATCGTATGTAAGCCGATATTTTTCAGCTATTGATATGGCATATGAACGTCCGTCCGCAGGTCTCCTTACAATTTTATATGTTCTACATGCCGGATTTTCCGGTAATACTGTACTGACCATACTGACGGTTTTTTCATTCAAATTTGATAATTCGTCTATAAATGTCACGCAAACGCACAGGAGATCAAGTTCAATTATTTGTTTCATAATATTTTTGAACAGGAATAATGCATCTGTTAATGTTGTAGAAGTGAAAATTTCATTCACAATTATGATGCTGCCTGATGTAGCCCGGTCCAGAAGCGAGCGCATTCTAAACAGATCATCTTCCAGCTTGCTATGAAGATTTTCTATGGTTTCTTCTTTTTCAAAATGCGTTAATATACGATCAAAGAGAAAAATTTGTGCTTCTCTGCCGGGGACAGGACAGCCTAGCCCGGCCAGATAGTGTAACTGTCCGAACGTTCGGGCAAAGGTTGTCTTACCGCCCTGGTTAGGACCTGATACTATAAATATACGCTCTTTGTCTTTCAGGTAAAAATCATTACAGACAACAGATGAATCCCTGGTAATAAGTTTACAGGCCAGGGCTAAATCAAATCCTTCGTAATTATAAACTTCTTTGCTTTTATTGGAAATTTTGGGATAGCAAAATTTCAGGCCAGCCTGTTTAAATATGGCCACATACTCCAGATAAGCAACGTAAAACTGTATTTCCCTGTTAAAAATGGCTAACTTGTTATCCATATAATTAATGTTTGCTATACAGTAATTCTCCAGATTTAAAAATATCTCCGGATATAATTGTGCTACAAAATCCAGTATCTGTGCTTCAACATGGTTCATTTCCGGCCAGTCGGAAAATTCAACCCTGTAATCTTTAACTGATCCATGTTTGAATTTCTCGAATGTCTTTTCAACCTCTGTACTATAATTCATTTCATCTTCATATTTACGAACAGTGATGCCGTTACCTTTTATAAGCAGGCAATATCTGATTCCAGATAAATCGGTTATAAGTGTTTTTGTTTCTGCCAGAAGAGACAGGAAAGGGTTAGAAGCTGTATAATCCTTTAAATATTCGCGAAAAAGCAGAAATCCACTGGATTTTAAATCTACAGGAAATAAATCACTTACGAGGCAATTTACGGCATTACAATAAATTTCCACTGCATCTAAAAACCATCTATTTTTCTGATATTTGTAGCAAAACTTATCTGCACAGGCAAGATGTTCATACATCGTGCGCATTGCTTTCGCAAATGATGTTATATGTTCAAATAAAATTTTATTTTCAAGATCTCTCATTATTTCATGACGATATTTGATCGCGTCAATATCATAGAGGGAAGTGTGAAAAAATGGTTTTAAATTATATTCCTGTTTCCCAGCTGTAATGGAGTCTATAATCTGATCAAGATTTAAATCAACAAAAAAATCAGGTTCAGCAACTGTTTCTTCTTTTATGCTATCTTCAGTTCTTTCACATAGTATGCTGTGGAATGTCATACGAAAATCCCTCTCTCTTTTATTAACTGCAGAAGCAATTTTATTATATTTTGGCCACTTTATTGACTTTCTATATTCTCAAGCCTTCCTTCAATAGTGGCTGTAACAGGGCTGTATTCCTTAAAATATTTTATAATAGCATCTCTTGCAAACATTACATTTTGAAGATTTTCACCTTTTTTAAATTCATCATAACCGTCACCGCCTGCAGCCAAAAAATCTACAGTAGCAATTCTATAATTTTTTTCCTCCTGAATAGGCTTATTGTTTACAAGTATTTCTATTACCTGCTCTTTATCTGGCTTTGAAGAATCATATTTAATCTTTAACCCTGATACCTGAAGTATCGCATGATTACCTGTGAAGCATGTTTCAACTATATCTTTTATATATTTTCCTTTAAGATCCATACTTATAATCATATTTTCAAACGGAAAAACTCCGTAAAGTTTTTCCATTGTAATTTTACCTTTCGGTATATCTTCCCTCAGCCCTCCTGTATTAATCAGAGCAATATCTGATTTTGCAGAGATTTTTATTATATCCGCAATAAGATTCCCAAGATTACATTCTTCTTTATTGTTTTTAGTAAGTTCTACAGAAGTTTCTCCTATTATTTTATTACCGAGATTTTCATATTTTTCTCTGTATTTATCAAGGAGTTTTTCTACCTCTCTGTCTGCTTCTATCTTACTGTCCAGTATCTTTACAAGTTCTCCTTTATGACTTACTATTTTTTTTGTATTTTTGTCCACCTCAAGTTCAAGTTTTCCAAGACAGGACAAATATTTACCGGCCTGTAAAATAATGGTATTGTTTTTTACTACAGGAGTATCAATAACTTTATGACTGTGAGAACCTACAATAATATCTATACCCGATATGTTATCTGCAAGTTCTATATCTTTTTCATAACCAAGATGAGAGATTACAATTATTAAATTTACTTTATGTATTTCTTTCAGGACAGGTATATAGTATTTAAGCGTTTCCTCTCCGGATAGAAAATAAAATTTTCCATGGTTGATTTCCGCACTTAAAACACTTGTATCAGTGCATGCTATTCCTATTATTCCAATACGTATACCGTTTATATTTTTTATGATGTAAGGTATGGTACCGTCAATAAAACTTCCATCTTCCATTTTTATTAAATTACAGGCAAGGAGAGGAAATTTTGCAGCAGAAATCATATTTACAAGTTTCTGTTCTCCCCAGTCAAAATCATGATTGCCCAGTACTCCTCCATCATAGCCGATTACATTCATCAATTCTATCACAGGTATTCCATAAGCCATGTTGGAATAGAGATTTCCCTGAGCTATATCTCCTCCATCTAAAAGCAACGTGCCTTCAGGATTTTTACTTCTTTCATTTTTTATCAATGTACTTAAATATTGAAAGCCTCCTATTTTTTCAGGTGCAGGTGCTATTGTCGAATCTTCATAAGGCATTATATGACCATGTATATCATTTGTATAAAGCAGTAAAATTTTTGCAGTTTCTTCCGCAGGGGAAATATTAATACATATTAAAGTAAACAGAATCGTAAAGAGTATAAAAACTTTGCATTTGCCCATTAAAAAAGACACTCCTTAAAAAATAATAATCTTGATAAATCTCATTTTTTTCTCTTAAATAACATTATAATCTCTTCCCTGCCAGATATTATCAGGAAGAATATGGCAGAAACAAAGGCAGTAATTACCCCGTAATAGAATGTTGCAGCAGGGTTGTATTTATCCCAGAGATATCCTCCTACAGTACTTGCAGGCAATATGGCAAGTCCCACAAAGGTATTATATATTCCAAAACCTGTGGCACTCATAGATTCAGGAATTATACCGGCAAGGTAGGCCTTATGAATTCCTTCCGTAAGCCCCATAAATATACCGTAGAGAAGAAATAATAACCATATATGCCAGATCTTTGTAGAAATAGCAAAACCCCAGTAGATAACACCGAAAAGAATAAAACTGAAAAAAATTATTTTTTTTCTGCCTATTTTGTCAGATATTATACCGGCAGGAATTGATGTAAGTGCATATATAAGATTATACACAAGGTATACTAAAGGTATGAGATATTCTTTAATACCAATATTGGTAGCTCTCAGTATAAGAAAAACGTCATTTGAATTACCAAGGGAAAAAATTGTTACAATTACTATAAAAGCTTTAAATTTCCAGTCAAATTTTTTAAATGAAATTTCTGGCATAGAAACCTTTTTTATATCAGGTTTCTTTTCCTTTATAAAAAAAATAATTATAATTACTGCAATTATGCCGGGAATCATAGAAAGCCAGAAAACAAGACGATAATTTTTTACAAAAAATAAAAGTATAATATATGCCACTGCAGGGCCTACCACAGCTCCAGCAGTATCCATAGCTCTATGAAAACCAAAAGAGCGGCCCATTTCGGAAGGAGGAGTGGAATTTGCTATTATGGCATCTCTCGGAGCACCTCTTATGCCTTTCCCGAATCTATCTATAAATCGAAAGGTCAAAACATGCCACCACCTGGTAGAAATAGCCACTATTGGTCTTGATAGTGTTGAAATGCCATAACCGGTAATAAGAAAAATCTTTCTCTTACCAATCCTGTCTGAAATATAACCGGAAAATATCTTCAAAAAACTGGCAGTACTTTCTGCTATACCTTCTATAAGGCCTATTAAAGATTTATTTATCCCCAGGACAGAACTTAAAAATATAGGTACAAGGGGATAAATCATTTCAGAACTGAAATCCATAAAGAAACTTACAAGCCCTGTGAAAAAAACATTTCTGTTTAATCCCATTATTTTTTTTTCTTTTTCCATAACTTTCTTCTTTCTTTTCCCGTTTCTTTTTTGTAAAAATCAGGGGTAGTTTACAACCACCCCTTCAGCTATTATTTCTTTTGAAAAGTAAACAAATTTCTACTTTTCAGTAGTAATTGTAGTTTTATTGCTTGTCCATACTGCATAGGCAAGGCCAATAATACATAGAATTATTATTGGTATTTTTATTCCCATAGAAAGTCCCTGTATTATTACGGGAGCAATCAATATAGCTACAAGATTCATAACCTTTATAAGAGGATTTAGCGCAGGTCCGGCTGTGTCTTTTAAAGGATCTCCCACAGTATCTCCTATGACTGCCGCCTTATGGGATTCACTGCCTTTACCTCCAAGTAAACCTTCCTCTATTTTTTTCTTGCCATTATCCCATATACACCCTGTATTGGACATAAAAACTGCCATTAACTGTCCGGTTAATATAGCTCCTGCAAGGAATGCTCCAAGAGCGGGAGCACCAAAGGCAAACCCTACGGCTATGGGTGTCAGTATGCCAAGAAAAGCAGGACCTATAAGTTCTTTCTGTGCTGCAGCAGTACTTATATCAACACATTTTGAATATTCAGGTTTATTCTTTCCTTCCATTATACCGGGAATTTCTCTGAATTGACGTCTTACTTCTTCCACAACCTGATAGGCGGCTCTTCCCACTGCATTAAGTGCAAAACCTGAAAATAAAAATGGCACAGCTCCTCCTATAAGAAGTCCGATAAATACTCCTGCTTCATTCACTCTTATTCCTGTTGCCGACAGTCTGGCTTCTTCTATAAAGGAACTGAAGAGAGAGGTAGCTGCCAGTACAGCCGTAGCTATGGCAAGCCCTTTAACGAGAGCCTTTGTAGTATTCCCTATAGCATCCAGCTTGGCAACAAATTGATGGGCTTTCATTTTATTTTCTCCTCCTCCTTCTTCTTTAAGTGCGCCGGACATTTCAAATATTCCGTTTGCATTATCTGTAATAGGGCCGTATGTGTCCATAGCAAGTATATATCCTGTCGTTGTAAGGAGACCGAGTCCTGCCAGTGCTATACCGTACATTTGAAGGGCGAGAGAAATCGGGTCTGAGCCATGAAATATTAAAAGAGATGCTTCAACAGTTGCCGCAATTGCAATAATAGCCCATACACTGCTCTGCATGCCATGAGCCAGACCGGTAAGAAGCATTGTTGCTGCACCTGTTTTTGTAGAAGCTGCTGTTTCCGATACAGGAGGTTTGTCTATATGGGTGAAGTAATTTGATATGGCCAGTATAACCACAGCAAGTACTATACCGGTAGCTGTAGCAAAAAAGAAACGCCAGTCCACCGAGCCTGAAACAGGGTCTTTCAGATAAAAATAATTAACTGCGGCACAACCTATAAGAGATGCTAAGGCAGATGTATAAAACCCTACCGTAATAGGTACCATAGGATCTTTAAGATCATCAGATCCTTTTACGCATAAAGTGCCTATAATGGAAGCAAAAACTCCTACAGCCCTTACCATAAGAGGATAAAGTATAAGTGCAAGAGTCATAGAAGAAGCATAGGGTTTATAGGCATCAACAGCGGAATAGCCAGCATAAGCCCCTGCTCCGAGTATAATAGCTGCCACAAGAGTTACTTCATAACTTTCAAATACATCTGCTGCCATTCCGGCGCAGTCACCCACATTATCTCCCACATTATCCGCTATTACGGCGGCATTACGTGGATCATCTTCAGGAATGGATTTTTCTATTTTTCCTACCAGGTCTGCTCCTACATCTGCTGCTTTTGTAAATATTCCTCCGCCCATTCTCATAAATAAGGCAGCCAGACATCCGCCAAAGCCAAATCCTACAAGAACCTTCATGGCATTTTCCCTGTATATAAGAAATATTATTGTAGCACCGAGCAGACCGAGACCTATAGTTACCATTCCTGATACAGTTCCGGCTTTAAATGCTACTTCAAGAGCTGTCTTAAAACTTGTAAGAGCAGCTGCTGCAACCCTCAAATTTCCTCTGACTGAAAGCCACATACCTGTAAATCCTGCTCCAAAAGATGCGAGAACACCAAAAAAGAAAGCCAGTGCAAGGCCAAAAGCAAGAAACATATTGCCTTCATAAATTTTCATATAAAGGACACCGAGAAGAATGGTCAGAAGTATAACAAATATCATCATTGTTTTAAATTGACGGAAAAGATAAGCATTTGCGCCTTCCTGGATTGCCTTTGCCACATCCTGCATTGCCTTACTGCCCTGATCTCCTTTTAAAATATTTACTATAAGCCATG
>CALARM010000947.1 GCA_937888925.1 uncultured Synergistia bacterium
AGACACATTTATAAGGACATCCTCTTCCTGTATGTATGCTGATTTTAATTAATTCACTGCAATAAGGAATTAAATCATAATCCAGTTCGGGAAGTTCATCTAAATTCCTCACCATACCATTATCTTCATTTCTGATAATCAGATTATTTTCACGATATACTATACCCGGTGCCGATGTCAGATCATTATTTTCTATGCCCTTTATAATTGCTTCTATTTTATTTTCTCCTTCTCCGTAGCAGATGAGATCTATAAAGGCGAATTCTTTAAGAATCCTTTCTGGAAAGACTGAAGCCTGGGGACCTCCCAGGATTATTTTAATTTTCTCGTCTCTTTCTTTAATCAACCGGGCCAGAAGCAAACTGTTATGAAAGGAATTACACATGGTAGTAAAGCCAACAATAGCAGGCTTTTTATTTATTATGAAATCACACATAATCTCCAGTTTTTTCATCTGATCAGGAGAATAATCGATTATTTTTTGAGTAAATAAATGGGTAAAACTCAATATTTCAATATCATATCCCTTTTGTTTTAAAACAGTGGCCAGACTCAACAATCCTGTTGATATTATGTGTCTGGAATTAACACTGATATGCTGTATATTTTCTACAAATAATATTTTCATAAGATTCTCCCTGAAGAGTAAGATTCACTACTGTTACACATAAAATTGAATTCCTATATGGACAAGACAGCTACCACCGGATAAATTACCGAGATCTTCTTCACCGAGTTCTGATTTTATTACTTCTATTTCTTCTTTACTGAAATCAAACCCGTGAGATGTTACAAAATCCATACGGCTCTTTTCATCTTTACATTCAGCAACTTTCTTTTTAAAGTCCTGATCTGTATTCATTCTCTCTACAAATAACCTGGCAGATTTCATACTCATAACATACTCCTCCTTTTTATAGATAAAGCAATTATAACATAAACCTGTGAATAAGTTATGAAGAAGCTGTGAATATTGTGTGAAGAATTTATCTGACACTGTTTATTTTCTATTTGTATAAAATCATCTGGCAAAAATTCAGTATAAAAGGGTAAAAATTGATTATTCCTATTGTAATTAACCAGGTTATAAACCATAAAATAAATATATATCGTGGGTTATAATATATTTTTTTAATATACATATTAACAGTAAATTTCCAGTCCATAACAGCAAATAGAAAAATCCAGAACAGAGTGACAGTTTCTTCTAATAGAAATCCTGATAGTTTAAGGGAAAACCGGGAAATTATATAAAATAATAACATAATAAGCTGGCTTTTTATAAAAAAATCAGCCATAGTCTTTTTAGTTTCTTCTGACTGAAACCAGAGAATATAACCTGTAAGGTTCCATAAAATTTTATCTTTAGAACTGCACAATGGAGGCAGATCTTTAATATAAGTCCTGATTATCATATCTGTAAGAACCCTGCTGTAACAGGACCAGGTTTTCATATTGACAGGCTTTAACAGAATATTTATAAAATCCTTCTCAGGGAGTCCGGGAACAGTGTATGGAATCTTATATTTCTTCCACGTTTCGAAATAATGTTCTCCTCTTATCTGTAAAGGACGATTCCCCGGAGGATCAAAATATAGGCAATAAGAGAGAGAATAGAGAAGGCTGAATCTCTCTTTATGTGACATGTGGTCAATAAGTTTTGAAAAATACAGAATGAGAGAAATCTTTCTGGAATATGTACTTTCCGTGAATTTTCTATTAAAAATAATCAGTTCTTCCGGAGAAAGGGGTTTAATTTTTTTGATGACAGATTCATAAAGATCTGAATCAAAATTATTTGCCATAAATTCCATTACTGTTCTTATAATGCCGTCATAGCCGTGATCATAGTCAATATAAAGGGGAAGTCTTTCAAAGAATTTAATCATATATGCCCTGTTACCGGGATCTTTTCTGGAAGAAAGGATTTTAAGGAATTTCCCTGTATTTATCTTTTCTATTTCCACACTCTCATTTCGTCTGTTTTTAACATAATAATTAAGTTTTATTAAGGTATTTTCTATGAGTGCTATTGCTTTTTGACTCACATCAGGGCCGGAGCGATTGATCAATTCATTTTGAATAGTCCCGTCTATCAATCTGTCACTTTCATGTATAACCCGGAATTCTGTAAGTTTAAATAACAAATCTGTATCTATATGAGGTATTATTTTTTTCAGTCCTGTAATTTCTTCTGCTGATAGTTTTATTTTAAAGAATACTATAAGTTCTTCCCGTGGAAAAAAGACTTTATATTTTTTAAGATCTTCAACAGCCGATTTCCTGTAAGAATTTTTAAGATCTTTCTCTGATTGACTTTGCTGCCATATAACAGTAGACCCCGGTGGAACAGAAGTTATGATTGATTTTTTCACTTTTTCCCTTATTCTCTCATCATGGTGTTCAAGAAGAAAGTGATAGAGATTACCTTCATTTATAAAGGTATCTATACCGTATCGGTCAATAAATTTAATCAGAAGATCTGTTTCAAGTGATGGAACAATCCTTGAGAGAAAATCTGCTCTTTCATATGGACTGAAGGAAGGAAGACTCAAAAGATTTATAAAATCTTCAAAATCCAGTCCTCCCCAGAGCAATATAAGAATTCTGCCCTTTCTTTTCCTGAACTCTTCCTTATATTTTTCTTCTTTATTTTCCATAGAAAGTATTTCAGCTCGAAGGGTTTTAATATCAGAATCTTCTATTGCTTTTTCGAGATGTTCAATAAATTCTTTCATATTTTCATAAAAATTCTTTACCTGAAAAGTGTAATCTCATAAATCCCTGCCTTAATCCCTTTAATCCCTGTCCTATTTTCAGAAACGGCACAGGAGAGCATAAATATTTATTCCCAGTAATATAATAAACCAGATTGTTATATAAGAAGAAAATCTCATACCATATAACCGGGGATTCTTCGCTTTTTCCCCTGTAG
>CALARM010000948.1 GCA_937888925.1 uncultured Synergistia bacterium
ATATCACCTGAATTTATACTGGCAGCAATACCGTGGGGATGATTGAACTGGCCGTTACTATATCCGGGTCCTCCCCATTGAGCTTTGAAATTTCCTTCCATATCAAACTTTTGAATCCTGTTGTTTCCTGTGTCCACAACCAGAATAAAACCGAACTGATCTACTACGGTAAAGGTGGGGAACTGAAATTGTCCTTTCTCCGTACCGACCTGTCCCCACTGTTTTATAAAGTCACCTTCAGGGCTGAATATTTGAATCCTGTGGTTGGCCGTATCTGCTATAATAACATCACCTGTCGGAGAAAGAGCCACACTCCAGGGAGTGGTAAATTCTCCTGCATTTGGCCCTTCATTATGTAAAGGAAATTTTTTATTCCATGTATTATCCGGTGTAACTATAATACCGGGCTGTTTTGTTTCTATTTTGTTATAAGCAGTATTATTCTGGAGACCTTCATAATTTAATTTTTGTATCCTGTTGTTTCCGGAATCTGCAACAAATAAATTGCCTTCCTCATCGAAGGTCAGCCCTATAGGCTGGTGAAGTTCTCCAATCTGTGCTCCATCGTTACATTTGGCGCTCAAAAACTGTCCCTGTCCATCTATTTTAACAATTCGGCTGTTTTGATTATCACTTATATAAATATCTCCAATGTCAGTAATGGCAAGGCCATAAGGTTTATCAAGTTCACCTATGTCAGAACCACGTTTACCATAGGCGTTTATAAATTTACCGTCACGACTGAACTTCTGAATTCTGCAGTTATTTGTATCTGCCACATAGACAAAGCCTTCGTAATCTACTGCAATACCGAGAGGACTGTTAAACTGTCCCGGTTTTACTCCTTCTTCTCCCCAGGTTGATATGAAATCGGGAGCTTTTGAATTTGGTTTTGGCGTTGCCTGCACCGTTTCTGGAGCTACAGTCGCCCCTGTTTCTGCCGGCGTTGTATCCGGCACAGGTGTTTTATTTTTATTTATGATAGATGATATTTTATTGTAAAGTACTTCAAAAATACTCTTTAACATTTGAAAAAAGCCTGATAAAAATTTTTTGACTCCATTGACTGTATCTTTACAGCCTGTCACAAAGACAGATATGAATAGTAAAAAAGCAATTAAAAGAAATAGAGTAATAAATTTTTTAAATTTAATCATTACTGACCTTCCCAGGTTATAAGGCGATTATTATGTAACAGTCTCATAAAAGTCATTAATCTCGGAAGAACCGGTTCTATTTGTGAACCAAATTCTGCTTCAAGATAAGCGGCAACTTCTCCAAGGTTTTTTTTCCCATCACATAGCGACCACACTTTATTCCCTATATCATCAAGTTCCAGAGTAGATTTTCTGGGAACGTTAAATATTTTCTGACAGAACCTGTCTATTAAAGTATCTCTCGTAATTTCCAGTAAAAATTTACCATGTTTTCTATAATGTTTTACATGTAACGATTTCCTGGGTTTAAAATTCAAAATATTTCTCTTTGAAAGTCCTAATTTCCATAACATATTTTTCGTGACCCGTGACGCGTGACGCGAGGAATTTAAATTGTTATCGGCAGTCAGTTATCAGCTTTTTCTGATTTTTCTGAATGACCCTGTTTTCTATAAACTTAATTCTTGTTGAATTTATACTTTCCTTCTTTAAGATTTTTTATTACAGGAAGATTTTTTATTACCGGTCCATTTCACTCTTCACTCTATTCTTTAACGGAATAAATATAAAGATAAAATGCGAGTCCTATAAACAAAGCAATAGATATTATATCCTGATAAGAGCCTGCCCAGGAAGAACCTATTGTTATCTGTTCAATATATCCGAACCCTGCAAGTATGGCTATCAGTACACCCATAAGAGCATCACCTGCAATAAGGCCTGAGCCTATGAGTAAACCTTTATCCAGCCTGGCTTTCAATAATCCCTGATCTTTCGTCATTTTATGAACAACCCAGCTTACAATGCCTCCTATCATGACAGGAGTGCTCAGGCTTAAAGGCAGATAAAGACCTATGGCAAAAGTGAGAGCCGATGCTCCCAGCAGTTCTACTACAAGAGCAATAAACATACCTACGAATACGAGAACCCATGGAAGATTTGCTTCCATTACACCCTGTATGACAATAGCCATCAGGCTTGCCTGAGGAGCCGGCATTTCCTTGCTGCCAAGATGATATATTTCATCGAGTTTTAAAATTGTATAGCCAATAAACAGACATGATGCAAATACTCCAAGCATCTGAGCAACCTGTACTCTTTTGGGCGTGGCACCTACAATAAATCCTGTTTTAAGATCCTGTGACGTATCACCTGCTATTGCTATGGCTATACATACTATGGCTCCTACAGTAAGGGATGCCACATTACCTTCATGACCCTGAAAACCGAAGAATTTTAATATGACAGTTGTTGCAAGGAGTGTAGCAATAGTCATGCCTGATACAGGATTTGAAGAAGAACCTACTATACCGACAATTCTTGAAGAAACAGTGGCAAAAAAGAATGAAAATATTACAGTAAGAATTGCTCC
>CALARM010000949.1 GCA_937888925.1 uncultured Synergistia bacterium
GCTGTCATAGCAGGTCTTGTTTATGGAAAAATAAGAGCAATGACCAATTATAAAGGGGAAAGATTAAAAGAAGCTTATCCTGCTATGCCTGTAGAGATTACCGGTCTTTCCGATGTACCTCAGGCAGGAGACGACCTCTTTGTCTGTGAAAATGACAGAAAAGCAAAACAGCTGGCTACAGGGAGAGCAGAGAAGGTCAGAGAAGAAAAAATGAAATCTGTTAAAAGAGTTACTCTTACAGATCTCTTCAAACAGCTTCAGGACGGCCAGATAAAAGAACTTAATATCATAATCAAAGCTGATACACAGGGCTCTGTCGAGGCTATGACTCAGGCTCTTAATAAATTGAGCACTGATGAAGTAAGAGTCAATGTTATACTCGGAGGCGTAGGTGCTATTAACGAGCGTGACATTATGCTGGCCTCTGCTTCCAATGCAATAATTATAGGATTTAATGTACGATCTGATTCAAATATAATTAAACTTGCTGAAAATGAAAAGATAGATGTGAGATTTTACAGAATTATCTACCAGGCCATTGATGATATCAAGGCTGCTATGGCAGGTTTACTCGATCCTATTTACAGAGAGGTAGCTCTTGGAAAAGCTGAAATAAGGGCAACTTTTAATGTCTCTAAAATCGGTGTAATAGGAGGAGCCTATGTACTGGAAGGTAAAATTACCAGAAGTGCCGATGTAAGAGTTCTCCGTGATAATGTAGTAATATGTGAAGGTAAGATATCTTCTCTGAAACGTTTTAAAGATGATGCCAGAGAAGTTCTTGCAGGCTATGAATGCGGAATAGGAGTGGAAAAATTCAACGGATTATGTCCCAAGGATATTATTGAAGCCTATGAATTACAGCCTGTAATGAGAGAACTGTGAGGAACCATGAGAAGCTACAGTAGAACTGAACGTCTTAATAGACTTATAAAAGAAGAGATTGGAGTTATAATCCAACATCTCAAGGATCCGAGAATAGGTTTTTTAACTGTCCTTGATGTAGAATTGTCCAAAGATCTCAGTATTGCCAGGGTTTATGTCAGTGTTTACGGAGATACTGATACAAGAAATAAGGCTATGGAAGCTCTTGAAAGTGCTGCAGGATTTATCAGAGGTGAACTGGCGGGAAGGGTGAGAATTAAATCTATACCTGAATTAAGATTCATCTATGATAAATCGGAAGAAATAAGAGAGCGTATTTCTTCTCTTCTTAAGGAAGTGAAATAGTTTTTTTACAAAAAAAGATTTCATGGCAGGTAGTTGTTTCTTATGGTAGATAAACATTTTATTATTGAGCCAGTAAGACAGAGGTTTCTTGAACAGCGTCTGAGATCTGTTTTCGAGAGTTTTGGTTTTCGTGAGATTTCTACTCCTACAATAGAACTCGGAGGCAGGCTGGATGATATTTTTTA
Organism: uncultured Synergistia bacterium; assembly: GCA_937888925.1. The sequence goes on from CALARM010000949.1 coordinate 1,416, forward strand.
TTCAAATACTGTTTTCCCCGGTTCAGGACTTATTTACCAGTGTGCAGAATATCCCGGTAATTATACTTTTTTACGTCCCGACCTTACAGTTTCCATAGCCAGAATCGTAGCAACTCATTTTCGCAATCTTGAAAAACCAATCAGACTTTATTATATTTCTAATTCTTTTCTCTGTGATAAACTGCAGGGAGAAAAGGAAACCTATCATGGCGGAGCGGAAATAATAGGTACAAACAGTCAGGAAGCTGATATTGAGTTACTGATTATGTCAGTAGAAGCACTTCAAAAAATAGGCCTTACTGAATTTCAGATGGATATCGGTCATGTTACTTTCTGGGATATAATATTTAAAGAAGCACGTTTTAGCGATGAAAAAACTGCAAGGCTGAAAAAACTACTTCGTAACAAACGTTTTAATTCCTTTATTAAAGAAGGGGACAGTAAAGACCTTCCGAAAGGTCTGAGAGAAATTATAAATAATGTTCCTTTTCTGAGAGGTAAATTTGAATTTTTAAATTCTCTTGCAGAACAATGTGAACCTTTAGCTGTATTACTCGGCCGGATTACCGATACCTGCAGGGTTCTGGATAGTTACGGTCTTGGTGATTATTTTACAGTTGACTTTTCTATAACAGGTGAGCTGCCGTATTATTCCGGATATACCTTTGAATTTTATACAAAAGATATAAATTTATTGCTTGGAAGCGGCGGAAGATATGATAAATTGCTCGGTCAGTTCGGATACAACTGCCCTGCTACAGGTTTTTCTATAAATATAGGAAATACCATTAAAGCACTTGAAAAATGTCAATCTCTTGCCATGCCGGGAGGAGGCAAAACGGATTTTTTCATAACAAGAGATGGCAGTTCTGTAACGACACTGTTCAGGATTGCAAGAGAATTGAGGAGAAAAGGTTTTCTTGTTGAAGTTGAGATAACAGGGAGATGTCTGGAAGAATCTCTTAATTATGCAAGAAACAGAGAAATAAAGAGTGTTATAATTCTGGGAAGTACCAATCTTCAGGAAAAACAGATCCTGTTAAAAAATATGGAAACAGGTGATGAAA
>CALARM010000950.1 GCA_937888925.1 uncultured Synergistia bacterium
ACAATGATACCTGACGAAGCAAAACAATTCGAAGAGAAGAATCTGAAATATGCAAAGATTATACAGGAATCCATGACGGCAAAAAGAGAGGATATGGATAAAAGAATAAAAGAATTAAATCTTGCCGCAACTCCTAAAGAAACGGTCTATGAAGAAAGCTCGCTGAAACTTTACAGATATACGCCTGTAAAAGAACAGCTCCATGATACGCCGTTACTGATAATTCCTTCCCTCATACTCAGATATTATATAATGGATCTCATAAAAGGTCACAGCCTAATAGAAAACCTTGTAGAAAACGGGATAGACACATATCTTCTTGACTGGGGCATACCGGGAGACGAACATGGCCATCTCACATTTGACTACTATATAGATACCTTCATGAGAAGAGCCGTAAGAAAAGTTTCCAGACTGACAGGAAAAAAGAAAATAAATATGCTCGGCCAGTGCCTTGGAGGAACCCTTGCATGTGTTTACACATCTCTCTATGAAGAACAGATAAACAAACTCGTCTGTCTCACAACACCTGTAGATTTTCAGGACGCAGGAATTCTCGCACTGTGGACTAAAAAAGAACATATGAATATAGATAAAGTAGTGGCTTCCTTCGGTAGTACAATACCTGCAGATTTTATTCATTCATGTTTTCAGTTTTTAGATGTAAAAGCCACAGTGGAAAGATATAAAAAGCTTTACAATAATGTCCTTGATGATAATTTTCTATTCTATTACAAAGCTCTCGATCAGTGGATCAATGATAAAATACCGTTCCCGGCACAGGTATTCAGGAAATTCATAGGTGAACTCTATCAGGAAAATCTTCTTGCAAAAGGAGAGTTTAAAATAAACGGGAAGGCGGCAGATCTGAAAAATATAACGTGTCCTGTGCTGAATATTGTGGCAGAATTCGATCATGTGTTCCCGGAAAAATCGGCAAAAGCTATTAATTCACTTGTTGGAAGCCCTGTAGATTACCATGTCATCTCTGCAGGCCATGTTACCCTTGTAGCACTGTTTCCACAGAGAGAAGAAACTTTTAGATTGATAAGTACATTTTTAACACATTAAACATTTCAGGGCGAACCTGTATTCGCCCTGATTTAATATAACCCGGCCAGTTACTCATCAACCTCTTTAATTTCGCCAGAATCAAAAAGTCTGAGAATTCTGTCTATCTCTTCATAACCTTCTTCCGAAATATCTCCGTCTTCAGTAAGGGCTGTCTGAAGTTCCTCTGCTTCTGCTTTTGTTATCTTCTTATCTTCAAGAATTCTGTCTACAAGTTCCCTGAGATTTTTTTTCATCCAAAATCCCTCCTTCCTGATCAATTATCAATAGCCGTTCAGGTTACATTCCTGGTATTCACTGAAATTATTTCCAGTATTTTCAAAAATACTGGCGTTAAAATACTGACCTGGCCATAAGCTTGTAATAAATGGTTTCCTCCCGTTACGTGTTACGCGTTACCCGTCACGAGAGCATATATTTCATACTCACCTCAGTAAATTACGAATTTATTAATTTATTCTATTTAATGCTTTATTTTTCCTTCTCTGTTTTGTAAAAGCCCTATGGCCCGGATAGTATCCAACTCAATTCACCTGTTTTATATTACCGTAAAACGGAAGGATTTTAATGTTTCCTGAGAGAATTACAGGACAAATTAAAAGAGGAGGTTTTTAAATGTTCTTAAAAGTACAGACGATAATCTTATTATTCCTGCTGATAACAACGACATGTATTTTTGCACAATCGGCAAAGGAATGGAATAAAAAGGGAGTAGAACTTTTCAAACAGGGTAAATCAAAAGAAGCAGCACAGTGTTTTGAAAAAGCAGTAGAACTTAATCCTGCATCAGCAGACCTGTGGTTCAATCTCGGAAATTGTTATTATAGAATGAATGCTATGACAGCGGCTATCGATAGCTACAGTAAAGCAGTGGAGCTAAAACCTGATTCTGATAAATTTCTGGCCGCTAAAGCCTGTGCTCTTGCACATCGTGATGTTGAAGAAGCAGAAAAATGCTGCCAGAAAGCCATGAAAATCAATCCTAAAAGTTCTTATGCATTACTGGCCAGAGGGCTTCTTCTCAGTATACAGAAAAGATATGAAGAAGCAATAAAATATCTGGATAAAAGTCTGGCTATTAACCCTGAAAGCAATGAAGCGTGGTGTCAAAAGGGAACTGCTTTATTTCTCCTGGGGAAATATGAAGGAGCCATTAAATGTTATAATAAAGCTTTAGAGATTGACTCTAAATACGCCTATGTCTGGTATAACAAGGGAATGGCCTTATGGGAACTCGGAAAACAGGAAGAAGCCATGAAATGTGTTGATAAAGGTGCAGAAATTGAACCTAAATTTGTCTTTCTTTATAAAATGGGAAGAAATTTACATGAAGTAAAAAGATACGAAGAAGCCATTAAGTATTATAATAAAGCTTTAGAAGTTGAACGTACCTATTCCCATGCCTGGTATTACAAGGGAGACGCTTTATACAAACTCGGAAAATATGAAGCAGCCATTAAATGTTATGATAAAGCATTGGAAGGTTACCCTGGTTTTGAAGAGGCCAAAAAGGGTAAAGAAGAAGCTTTAAAGGCTCTGGGAAAATAGCAGCAGGATTTTTGGCGTGATAAAAAAATTCTCAGGGAAAAGATATGCTCTTACATGAGAAGCATATAAAAATGGCTGCAGAACCTTTTCAGGCTCTACGGGTGCAAATCACACCTCTGCCGTGGTGAGAAAACTTTTTGCTTCTCAGACGTGCCCATCTTTTCCGTGAAAGGAGGTGTTTTTTCTTAATCGTTTTATAAATATTTTTAATAAGGAGGAAATATAAAGAGTGGCAAAGAAGCTGAATATCTTAATTTTGCTTTTACTGGTATCAAGTTTTCTATTTCTATACATAACCGGCTGTGGAGATGACAGCAAAGTAATAGTTACTGTAACATCGACTCCTGTATTAAATAATGTGACTATAACAGGTTTCGTAATGAATAATGGCGTAGCTGTTCCTTCTGCCTATGTACGTTTGTACAGAGACTCTGTATATATATCAGATCAAATAACGGATCTTGAGGGAAGGTATACCTTCTCCAACCTTTCTGCAGGTAATTATCGTGTGGAAGCGTGGCTGAGTAAGACTTTATATAGCAATGGCCAGCCAGCCACAGGAGCGATAAATATAACCCTCACTTCACCGGGAACGGTAACAGTGAATATAATAAACGGCCAGGTTGCACCGACACCTGCAGTTACTCCCACTTCTACTCCTGTATCCACAGTAACTGCCACGGCAACAATTACTGCTACATCGACTATTACGGCAACCCCGGTGAGTACGACAACACCATCAAGCGGAGTATGGAATCCTGTGATACAGTAAAGGAGGCATGTAAATGAAGAAATTTTTCTATGGAATATTGATGACTCTGATAATAATTTGTCTGTCAGGGTGCGGAGGAAGCAGTACCGGCGTTGTGCCCGGTAATGTAAATACAGAGCCTGCAACCATTGGTACAGGGAGTGTAGAATTTCTGGTAAATGCTCCTGATATAGCTGAGAGTACGAAAGATATAAGCGGTCAGGTAATAAGTCCTTTTGTACAGACCATCGATATATATTTATATAATGATCCGAATAGTTTTGATCCTGCTAATCCGACGAATTACACAGGAAGTCCTTCCAATCAGTGGAGACATTTAGAGAGGACGGCTCCCGGTGCAAATACCTGGGCCAACAGCGGGCCATTCAATGACCTTCCCTACGGAAAAAAGGTAGCCTTTTTTATAGCAAAAACTTCCGCAGGTATGGAAATGGCCAGGAGAACCTGTTATTTTGAACTTACTCCTGCCAATAGTCCGTTACGTAATACGGTGAATTTAGGAGTGGATATAAGTCCTGATGGAACAGTTAATCCGAAAGACATCATAATCAATTTAAATGACAGTGTGTACTGGGTGAATACGGGCAGTGTGTCAAGGACTCTTAATTTTACCACAGCAGGCACCTATCTTTCTCCGAATGATCCCAATGTGGTTATCCCTTCACTCGGTATGGCGTCAAGGCAGTTTACTGCCATAGTAGGAACAGGGCAGTATCTCTATGATTGTTCAGGCGGCACTACAGGAAACAGTGTTATTGTAAACAACGGTACAGACAGAGTCCGCCGTTATAATTCGGCAGGTGTGTATCAGGCTTCTTACAGCACCATATCTCTCGCTGCTGCCGCTGCCGGTAAGGGAGATAATATATATGTATCTGCAGGAACCTATGATGAGCAAATAAATTGCACTGTAGAGAATGTGTCTTTTATCGGTGAGAATAAGAATACTACAATTATTAAACCTTCATCCGGTTCCGGAATTATTGTTAACCTTAATATTTCCGGCAACAGTATAAGTAATTTCACTCTTGATGCAAGTGCTAATTCATCAATAAACCAGGGAATTGAATGTGTTAATTCAAATCCCCTGGCCAATCCGGTTAAGATTGAGAATAATATAATAAAGGGTTTTCTCACAAGCGGTTCTGGTATTTATGCCTATGGGTATAATATAACACTTACCGATAATACTATACAGAATTATACCACTTCCGGCCTGTATGTTACAGGCCGTATGAAAACGGTTATAACAAATAATACCCTGAGCGCATCCGGAGGTTTCAGTGGTATTGGGATTAATAGTTTTGAAGGAGATCTCACTATAAGTAATAATACTGTTTCAGGTAATAATTCTTCAGGCAACGGATACGGTATTTCCATTGGTGTCTATTCCCCGGGGACAGGACCGTTCACTCTTGATTGCAGTGAAAATATTCTGCAGGATAATGTTACAGGTATATCTATTGCCCAGTTTAATAATTCTTATACTGCCAATTATTCTATAACACATAATAATATAACCAGTATCTCTGGAGGCAGTAAAGGTATTTATATTATGAGAGCATCAGGTGCAGCAGGCTCCACCCTTAATATAACGTCAAACCTGATAAGTGTTCTGGCAGGGGGAATATTGTTTGACAATGATTCCTGTAATTCCTTTACCGCTGCAACCCGTCCCACTGTGACAAATAATTCCATTATCGTACCTGCCACTTCGGCAAATACTGGCGGAGTAGTGAGCAGGTATGCAACAGTTCCTTCATTCGGATATTTTGATATAAGCAATAACTGGTGGGGAAACAGTACTGCTCCCAATCTTCCGAGAGCCAACAGTCCTGCTTCAATTACCGATGCAGTAGATAATACAGCGGTTATAACAAATACCGGCAGTCAGTCCGGTCTTTCCATGACTGGAACAGGAGGAAATATCTTCAAGTTTTCTCCGGCACTGTCTTCAGCGCCGTCTGTCCCTTAGTACTGAAACAGATAAAAGGGTAGCCGTAAAAAGCTTCTGCCTGGCAGGCTCTGGAGAAGAAAAATTAGTCTTTTATATAGAATTAAAAATTAAATAAGGGTTAATTTATTGTCTGTAAAACAAATGATATAAGGCAAATTATTTTTCTTCGTAAGAGCCTGTCAGGCAGAAGCGGATAAAATGGTTACTAATTTACCTGGAGCGGTACTCAGTCAGAATCCCGGAGGCGGCCAATGCCGCCTCCAATGATTAATCCTAACGCCAGTATTTTCGATAATCTTCCAGATCTATAATATTCTGTTCCCTCTGCTTTAAGAGTTTACTTGCTTTATCTAAAATTCTCTTCTCTTTTTCCGAAATCTTTTCCATTCCATGAAGAGAAATCTTTTCAAGAATTCTGTCTGCTTCCAGCTGAATCTTATCGAAATCTTCTTCTCTTTTAATTACAATCTGTTCAAGTTTCTTTTTCTTTCTCTTTTCCATATCAAAGAGATCATCAAAAAAAGCCTGTTTCTTTATATAAATAAAGCCGAAAGCCATACCTCCGAGATAGCCTATGCTGTAAATGCCTCCGTTAAAAGCTATTAAAAATTCTACTGCTCCGAAAATCATAACAGCATATTTTGCCTTCAT
>CALARM010000951.1 GCA_937888925.1 uncultured Synergistia bacterium
AAAAAAAAATCTTTAAAATTTTTTAATAATTTTTTTATTCAAGGAGGATTTATTGGGAACTTGTGGAATTAGGTGGGGAAAAGTGGGAAAAAGTGGTGACCACGGAAGAAGAGATAGATTTTAAAGTCAGGTAGTTAATATTGATGTTTACTGGTAATTATGAACGTAATCTTGATGAAAAATGCCGGTTGATTATACCTGCTTCCTACAGGAAGTATCTGGAAGTAAAATTTTATCTCACTCCCGGTCTTGATAAAGAATGTTTGTTTATATATCCTCTTTCTGAATGGGAGGAATTAGTTAAAAAATTGAAAACATTGCCGAAAAGCGACGAAGATGCTCAGGATTATATTCGTCGTTTTTTTTCTAGTTCAACCGAGTGTCAGATGGACAGACAGGGAAGGATTGCCATACCGGCTAATCTTATGAAATATGCAGGTCTGTCGGAAAATGTTGTAGTTGCAGGCGTTCTGGACAGGGTTGAAATATGGAGTGCCGAAAGGTGGGCTGAACTGCAGGAAGGTGAAGAGTTCAGGAAGCTTTCAAAGAAGGTTTTGAGCCAGTATCTTATATAAGCTGTCAGCAATCAGCAGTCAGCTTATGAGGGTTGAGTCATAGCCGAATGCTGATTACTGGGAAATTAATAGCCTGTAACTGTTAGAATATATATCGTCAGTATTATTAAAAATATTAGGGGTGGTGATTGAAAAAAATAAATTTTATGGAGGACAAGTTGTTTCATATACCGGTACTATTAAAAGAATCTATCTTTTTTCTTAATTGTTCGTCAGGTAAGACGATTGTGGATTGCACTTTAGGAGGAGGTGGCCATTCCAGGGAAATTCTTAAAACTCTGTTGCCCGATGGAAAGCTTATATCTATTGACAGAGACAGAGAAGCTATAAAAGCTTTCAGTGATTTTGCAGGGACTTATCCTTCCAATATCACTTCTGTAAAGGGGAATTTTGCAGAACTGGATGAAATCCTGTTATCTTCAGGAATAAAGGAAGTAGACGGCGTGCTTTTTGATTTAGGCGTTTCTATGTATCAACTTAAAGATGAAAAGAGAGGATTTTCACTTCAAAGTGACAGTCCTCTGGATATGAGAATGGATAGAGAACTGCCTGAGACTGCAGCCGATATAGTTAATAGTTTTTCTGAACATGAACTGGCTGATATTATCTATCATTATGGTGATGAGACAAGGTCCAGAAGAATAGCCAGAGAGATTGTAAGTGAGAGAAAAACTTCGAAAATATTGACTACAGGCCGGTTATGTCAGGTTGTTTCCAGGGCAAATCCCGGAAGGGGCAGAAAAATTCATCCTGCAACGAGAACATTTATGGCTTTAAGAATTTTTCTGAATAAAGAACTTGAAGCACTTGAACAGGGCTTAAGAAAAGCTCTCCATGTTCTTAAACCGGGCGGAAGGATGGTAGTCATAAGTTTTCATTCACTGGAAGACAGAATAGTAAAGAATTTTTTCAGAGATTCTGCCAGAGGAGTTACCTGTGAGTCAGTAAAGCCTCAGGTTAAATTAATTACCAGGAAACCTGTTTACCCGGGAGATGAAGAAAAATTGCTCAATCAGAGCTCTCGCAGCGCCCGTCTCAGGGTTGTAGAGAAAATATAAATGAAAATATATATAGTGAAAATATATATAGAAGGGGGATATTTTTAGATTGGCGGTAGCAAAAAGGATAGTCAGGGAAGAATATAATGTTCAATACCCGAGAAAAAGAAAAGAAGTAAAAGTCAGGCCTCTTAAGAGGAGAGAAACCAGTTTTCCCCTGGGATTAACTCTGGTACTTTCAGGGATTTTAGTTGTACTGGTTATTATGGTTATTCAGCAATCAACTCATCTGATGAGCAAACAGTATTACCTCTGTGAATTGAATGAAGCCAGACAGAATCTGGAAGAACAGAATTTGAAATTAGTCAATCAATTTAATACTCTTTCATCACTTGACAGGATAGAGAATATAGCAAATACCAGACTTGGAATGTCTCGTCCTGATTTTGAAGGCAGAGTAATATTATTTCAGCAAAAGAAAAATTTAGCTTTGATAAAATAGAGGTGTTCTTTGTCTATTAAGGTATTACCGTTTCAGAGACGACGGGGACAGATAGTATTTTATCTAATGATCCCTCTTTTCCTGATATTAATAATAAGTTTATTTAAGATACAGATAGTTAAAGGTAGCCATTATAAAGAGATCGCAATGGCTCAGCATCTCTGTCATATACCTATTCCCGGGATCAGAGGAAAAATTCTGGCCCGTAATAAGGAAATTCTGGCTATCAGCCTTAATATGTACTCAGTAGGTGTCGATCCCGGTATGATAACCTCTCCTCAGGAGGTGACTCAAAAATTATCGGGAATACTTTCTACTTCTCCCGGTGAGCTCAGAGATAGATTAAGCTATAAAGGCTGTAAATTTATCTGGCTTGAGAGAAAAGTAAGTGACTCTGTTGCCAGGCAGATAAGAAAATTAAATATAAAAGGTATATATTTGATAAAAGAAGAAACAGGGAAGAGGTTTTATCCCAATGAAAAACTTGCCTGTCATATAATGGGTTATACCGGTATAGATGATCAGGGTCTCGACGGTATTGAAAGTATTTATGAAAATTATCTTGCAGGTAAGCCGGGTTTGCTGAAAGCAGAATGTGATAATTTCGGAAGAGCTGTTCCTATGGGAAAACAGGAAATTCAGCCGGCAACAGATGGCTGTGATGTAGTTCTTACTATAGATAAGTTTATTCAGTATCTGGCAGAATCAGAGCTCAGAAAAGCTGTGGAACGTCATAAAGCAAGAGGAGGAAGTATAGTTGTTATGGATCCGCAGACAGGAGAGATCCTGGCAATTGCAAACTATCCTGATTTTGATGTGAACCAGTATAATACAACACCTAAAAATAAATTAAGGAACAGCGGAGTATGTGACAGTTATGAACCTGGTTCTACATTCAAGGTTATTCTTGCCGCTGCTGCTCTGGACAGCGGTAAGATCACTATGGATGATGTCTTTCCAAGTGGAAATTCCATACAGATCGGAGGCTGGACTATATTTAATGCCAATGACGGACTGGCAAGTGAATTTGGATATGAAAATGTAAAAGATATAATAAAATATTCTTTTAATACAGGTTCTGCCAGTATAGGTATGAAGATGGGTAAAAAGACATATTGTGATTATATAAAAAAGTTTGGTTTCGGAGCTGTTACCGGTATAGAACTGCCGGGTGAAGGGGAAGGTATCGTAGTAGATCCGAATGATTGGTCAGTATCCAGTCTTGCTACTATAGCTTTTGGCCAGGGTATTTCTATTACACCTCTTCAACTTGTAAGAGCAGTATCGGCAATTGCCAATGGCGGAAAATTATTTAAACCGATGATAGTAAAAGAAATATTAAGTCCTGAAGGAAATGTTGTTAAAAGCTTTTCTCCTCAGGTTGAAGCTCAGATTTTGAAACCGGAGACTACTGAGAAGATGAGAACAATTCTTGAGGAAGTTGTATCCGACGGAACAGGTAAAAAGGCACAGGTTCCCGGTTATACAGTTGCAGGTAAAACAGGGACAGCCCAGGTTGTGGAAAACGGTATTTATTCTCCTTCCAGCTATATAGGATCCTTTGTAGGATATGTACCGAGCCGTAATCCACGGTTAGTTATGCTTGTTAAGATTGATGTACCAAAAGGTATATACTGGGGTGGGACTGTAGCAGCCCCGGTTTTCAGAGAAGTTGCAAGAGAAGCCCTCTGGCATATGGGAGTACCTTCTGAAAAAGAACTGGAAAAAAAGTCAAATAATTAAGGGGATTATGTTGCGTGAAATATGAAGAATTGCTGTCAAAGATGAATTTATCGGATAGAATGACAGGAATAGTTTATGATTCCAGAAAGGTCAGACCTGGAGATATATTTGTCTGTATAAAAGGTTTTAAAACAGACGGTCATGATTATGTCAGGCAGGCCCTTGACCTGGGTGCTTCTGTCATAGTTTCGGAAAAATATGTGCCTTCAGACGGAAAAGCGGAAGTGGTAATTACAGAAAATTCTCGAAAAGCTCTTGCAGAATTAAGTGCAGCCTGCTATAATCATCCTTCATTAAAAATGAAACTCTTCGGAATAACAGGAACCAATGGCAAAACTACTACTGCCTATATGATAGAACACATAATGAAGAAATCTTCATTGAAAACCGGTCTTATCGGAACTATAGAAGTAAAAATAGGTGATACGAGTAATAAAACAAAAAATACTACTCCTGAATCTCTTGATTTACAGGAAATTTTTTATCATATGGTCTCCCGGAGGGTAGAGGCAGTTTCTATGGAAGTATCTTCTCATGCACTGTCCCTCTACAGGGTATGGAACTGCTTTTTTACCGGTGTAATTTATACCAATTTTTCCCAGGATCATCTGGATTTTCATGAAAATCTTGACGATTACTGGAAGGTAAAAGGCAGCTTTTTACCTTTACAGAAAAAATTCTCGTGCGAGAAAAATTTTTCTGTTTTTAACTCTGATGATCCGAATGTTATAAAACTTTTACCTGATGGAAACGGAAGAATTTTTGTTTATGGTGTCGGAAGGAAAGGAAGAAAATTCCCTTCCCATGTGGAAGGAGTTTTCGCTTCTGATGTTTCTTTTTCTCCTTCCGGTACTGAATTTAACGTTCTTGTAAGAGATAAGAACTGGCCACTGAAGTTAAAATTAATGGGAATGTTCAACGTATATAATGCCCTTGCTGCTATATGCACAGGTCTGGCACAGGACATAGATTTTTCTCTGATAAAAGAAGCTCTTGAGGAAATGGAGCCTGTTAAAGGCAGAATATATCCTGTAAACACGGGAAAGGACTTTATATGTATTGTCGATTATGCCCATACTCCTGACGGACTGGATAAGGTGTTAACTGCTGCGAGAGAATTTACTCCCGGCAGGTTGATTACTGTTTTCGGTTGCGGTGGTGACAGAGATAGAACAAAACGCCCTCTCATGGGTTCTATAGCTTCATTTAAATCTGATTATATTATTATAACCTCTGATAATCCGAGAAGTGAAGAACCGCTGGAAATAATCAGTCATATAGAACAGGGTATTACAGAAACTTCAGATAAATATATGATTGAACCTGATAGAAGACTTGCCATAGGCCATGCCGTGGATATGGCCCTAAAAGGAGATACTGTAGTGGTTGCAGGTAAAGGTCATGAAGATTATCAGATATTCAAAGATAGAACCGTACATTTTGATGACTGTGAAGTCATACTTGAATTTACAGACAGGAAATAAATATGATTAAGTTAAAAATCGGAGATTTTATC
>CALARM010000952.1 GCA_937888925.1 uncultured Synergistia bacterium
AGAAAATCATTTCTTTTTCCGTATCTATGAGCCTTGTTACTATTTCCTCCATTACCTTATAGAGATTATTTTTTTCTTCTTCCGTTTTTTCCCTGAATTCCCCTATAAGTTCACATATATCTGAAGTTATTCTTTCCATAGATGAAGAAAGATCTTCTTTTTTTATCCTTTTAATGATCTGCTGAATTTTCTGATTGAATCCTTCGGCGTTTTTTATTTCCAGGCGAAGTATAACAGTGGAGAGAAGTTCCTTTATTGAGTTTTTTATATCTTCTTCATTCGTATTATCACTATTCTGTTTATCTGTTTTAAATATACCTGCAAAAAGAGATTTTTTCCTGGTTTCTTTTGGTTTATCCTCTTTTACTTTCCCGTTCATGTCTGATTTTACTATTTCTTCTCTCAGTTCTCTCAGATGGTTCTCTACAAGTTCTCTATTCATATCTCCCGAGGATTTGAGATTCTCGGTAATTTTCTTTATTATGCTGTTACTGATTGTTTCTTCCGGTGTTTTTGCCATAATGGAAATAGTTCTTATAACAGAAAGACATGTTTCTATTTTTTTATTGCCCTCTTCTTCTATTCTGTCTATTTCAAGTTTTGTTTCCCGAAGAGACTTTCTTAATTTCTCGATTTCTTCTATATGTTTCTCAGAAGATTCATCACTTTTATATTTATTCATATCCAGTTTTTTCTGAGAAAGCTGGATTAACTGGGAAACTTTTCTGTTATGCTTGAAGATTTCTGCCAGGTTTTCTGCATTCACCTGTTTTTTCTGTCTTACCATAAGAGAAAATATGGCGATAACTTCGCCGGCAAGATCTTCGTATAGTTCTAACTCCATATTGTCAGTATTCATAGATTATCCTTTTGCATCGTGACGCATTACGCGATGGAATAAGTGTCTCAGACCGATTTTTTTTATTATAAACGTTTTTTATCTTTATGTCTATATAAGAAATGCCTGTAAGTTTTTTATAAATTATATTCAGGCAGGTATAAAGTAATGAATAGTGAATATATCATCACAGTGAGCAGTGACCAGTGACCAGTGACCAGTGGTTACATTGAGCAGTGAGCAATAATATTATATAGTATTAAAACTGATAACTGGTAACTGATAACTGATAACTGGTAACTGATATAGAAAGGAAGTAGAAACTATGGATTTTAAAAACAGAATTGGTGAGAAAAATTTTAATAAACTTTTAGAATTAAAGAACGATCATTTGATGCAATTTGTAGAGAAATATGTAACTCTCTGCAACCCTGACAGAGTATTTGTCTGCAATGATTCCCCTGAAGATGTAAATTACATAAGGGAATCGGCAATATTAAATAAAGAAGAGAGGAAAATAGGGCTCAATGGACAGACAGTTCACTACGACAATTATTATGATCAGGGGAGAGATATAAAAAATACCCGTTATCTTCTCCCGGCAGGAGTGGATTTCGGCCCCCATATAGAGGCTTCAGATAGAGATAAAGGACTTCTTGAAATTCATGATATACTGACAGATATAATGAAAGGCCGCGAGGTATATATAAGGCTTTTCTGTCTCGGCCCTGTAAACTCTCCTTTTTCCATATCAGCAGTTCAGATAACAGATTCCGCTTATGTTGCACACAGTGAAGACCTATTGTACAGAGGCGGATATGAACAGTTTAAAAAACTTGGCGGAAGCTCAGACTTTTTTAAATTTGTCCACAGTGCGGGAGAACTGGACAACAGTGTCTCAAAAAATCTGGATAAAAGAAGAGTTTATATAGATCTTACAGATAATATAGTATTCAGTTCGAATACTCAGTATGGCGGAAATACAATCGGTTTAAAGAAACTTGCCATGAGGCTTGCCATAAATAAAGCAGCTAAAGAAGACTGGCTTACAGAACATATGCTCCTTATGGGAGTTAACGGCCCGGGAGGAAGGATAACCTATTTTACAGGTGCTTTCCCCAGTGCATGCGGAAAAACCTCTACAGCTATGTTGCCGGGAGAAAATATCCTTGGCGATGATATTTCCTATCTTCGTATAATAGATGGCGAAGTAAGAGCGGTAAATGTAGAAAAAGGTATTTTCGGCATAATAAAAGATGTAAATCCGACCGATGACCCTCTTATATGGAAAGTTCTCAATACGGAAGGTGAAGCAATATTTTCCAATATTCTTATAGATGAACATAATAACCCCCGGTGGCAGGGAGATGGAAGAGAAATACCGGAGAAAGGTGTTAATCATTCAGGCGAATGGTATAAAGGAAAAAAAGATAAAGACGGGAAAGATATCCCTCTTTCTCACAGTAATGCCAGATATACTGTATCACTTTACAGACTTGATAATCTTGACAGGAATATAGATGAACCGAAAGGAGTCCCTGTAAGCGGATTTATTTACGGAGGAAGAGACTCTGATACATCTGTCCCTGTGTGTCAGTCTTTTGACTGGTATCATGGCATAATAACAAAAGGTGCCATGGTTGAGTCAGAAACAACGTCTGCTACAATAGGTAAAGAAG
>CALARM010000953.1 GCA_937888925.1 uncultured Synergistia bacterium
TATGTTTAAAGCTAAATAGTATGAGTTGTGAAAAGTGAAAAGTGAATGGCAGTGGCGAACCACTGTGTTCGCACTGTGAAGGGTGAAAATTACGCATTACCCATCACACATTACGCATCACGCATTACGCTTCGATCACACCTTTATAAATAAAGCCTTTAAATATCTTCCTTCTTTAAATGTCACAGGATGGTCAATGCCATGACCTGTTTCTTCTATTATGTTTATTGACTTATTACTTTTATTGATAGTACTTAAAACAGCATGTCGAAATTCTTCAGGTGATACATGAGCGGAACAGGAACAACTCACAAGTATACCCCCCGGATTTAAAAGGCTTAATCCGAGAGAATTTAATTGTTTATATGCTTTTACAGCCTCCGGATTTTCTTCTTTTTTCTTTGCAAAAGAAGGTGGATCCAGAATTATCATATCGAATTTTTTGCCTTTATCTGTTAATCTCTTAATTTCTTTGAAGGCATCCCCCTGAATGGTGTCGCTCTGTATATGAGCCAGTTCGGGGTTCAGAGCAAAATTTCTTTTCATGCTTTCCAGAGCAGGTCTACTTATATCCAGACTTGTAACATGTGTTGCTCCGCCTTTTGCCGCATAAACAGAAAATCCTCCCGTATAACTGAATACATTTAATATTTTTTTATCTCTGCTTAAATCGTGAACTTTTTTTCTGTTATCCCTCTGATCCAGAAAAAAACCTGTCTTCTGTCCTTTCAGAAGATCTGCTTCAAATTTCAGATGATTTTCACAAAAAACTACAGGCCCGGAGAGGGGAGGGCCATAAAGAATCTGTCCGTCATAAAAACCGTATAGATAATCTGTCTCTTTCATACAGTGACGGTTAAGTCTCAGCAGGAGTCTTCTATGTGGAAATAAGTCACTCAGACGGGGGAGGATTTTGTTAAAATGTACTATCCAGGCACATGTATAGATTTTTATTACGAGAGTATCTTCATACCTGTCCATGACAAGTCCCGGAAACCCGTCATTTTCTCCGTTAATAAGACGATATCCCGTTGTTCCGGTAGATGGCAGAAATTCCCTTATGGAAAAAGCTTTCTTCAGTCTCTCTATAAAAAAATCTTCATTTATGAGTGCAGGTTTTCCTTTCTGAAGAATCCTCAATCTTAAAGGTGATAAAGGATCATACAGGCCTGCCGCCAGAAATCTGTTTTTCCTGTCAAAAATAACACCAAGAGCCCCCGGAGGCCCATCTCCTTTCTGGGATATAATGGATTTATCAAAAACCCATGGATGGCCGGACAAAATTACTTTTTCTATATTATGACTCACAATGAGTTTTATATTTTTTTCCTGAATTATCGGATAAATCATTTTTTTATATTTTCTTCTCAGTATATTTCACTTTTTCACTTTTCACTTTTTCACTTTTCACTTTTCACTTTTCACGACTCACCCTTCACCCTTCACTATTTACTTTTCCTGCACACGGGACAGCTTATAAGTGTAGTATTTCCTCCCATCGGTGTCTGAAGAGCACATTTGGGACAGAATGATTTCCCGCATTTCTCGCAGTCTCTTTTATGAAGTAATTCCCATAATATTTCTCCCTTTAGCTCCGGATATTGTTTCCTTATTATTTTCCCGCAGACAGAACATGTAGGTAATACCTCTTTTTTAGGTTCTTTTTTCATTTTATTTATAACAGTTTCTCTGGCCTTTGTCTGCATATCTGAATAGGATTTGTTCACTTTATTAAAGAAACCTGTTATTGTCTGCATAAATCCAAGACCGAGTTTTTTCCCTATTTTATTGCATGCATCCTTTGCAGCATTTCTTATGTCTTTATCTATATCTTTTCTGCCTGAAAATTCTTTTATGGCATCTATAGAAGTTTTATCTCCTGTGAGAATAAGTATATCCAGTAACATTTTTTGAACTTCATGGTCGTTACTTTCATAAAGAGCCTGACCTGTTTCATAAAGAACATATTTCCCTCTTTTTTTGAGTATTTCAGATGCAATGTGCCTTAATTTTTTTTCTGTTACCAGGATTGTAACCATAGCAGATGCTATTTCCGGCATGTCGAGACCGGCAATGGTTTCTGCTGCTTTTTTTCTCACATTGTCAGACTCATCAAAGAGAGAGTTTAATAAAGGATTGACTATTTCTTCACATGTAAAAAAGGTCAATGCGATTATAACAGCCATCCTTACATGTTCACTTCCGTCTTCCTGTAATGTAATGATATGAGGAATAATTGTTTCATCTTTAAATCTGCCAAGTGTTTCTACTGCAGCAATTCTTACCTGTTCATCAGGATTTTGTAGCAGAGGGATAATTCCTTCTATAGACTTTTTATTTCCTATTGTAACAAGGACTTCAAGAGCTGCCAGAACTAGATTGGGATTATTTGCTCCCAGGATTTTCATAAGTGGCGTAACAGATGCTTCTCCAAGTCTGATAAGTTCTTCTACTGTTGTTGTTCTTATTTTTTCGTCGTCTGTAGTAAGTTTTCTTATCAATCCAAATACTTTTTCTTCTCTTACTTTCTGAAGACTCTTACCTGTTTCTTCTATAAGTTTTTTAACAGAAGGATCTTTTTCTATTTTCAAGAGCTGATTTAAATGGTCCAGTGCCCTGTCATCATTTAATGATTCCAGTGACCATAAGGTCATTTTTTTTACGGCAATATTATTATCTGCCAGAAGATTACATAGAGGCAACACTGCCGAAGGGTCACCTGTCTTACCCAGAGATTTTATGATTTCACATCTTATTTTTTCATCTTTATAATCAATTTTATTTAACAGACTTGTAACAACCTTTGGAGATTGTTTTGTACCCAGTAATCTTATAGTTTCTATAAGTTTCTCCGGATCAGTTTCTTTGTTTAATGAATCTATAAGGGTGTCTGTTTCATCTTTTACTGCCGGCCCACCCTGAATTTTTGAATCCGGTTTCAAAACATTTATATATTTTTTATTACTCAGACAGCTTTTACAGGTAGCACTATCTTCTTTTTTTTCTCCGAGACATTTTATACAGAAACGTTTATTGCAGGATTCACATGTATATTCTGCATTAACACTGGGATGCCAGGCACAGAA
>CALARM010000954.1 GCA_937888925.1 uncultured Synergistia bacterium
CGTAGAGGGATTTATATCCTGCTCTATGGAAGGCACGGAGATGCCGTCCCGTCCCGCAGCACAGGTCAAGAACAGGCCAGTCTTTTTCTGCACCTGTGAGTTCTATGATATCTTTTACGTCATCTTCTGCTTCTCTATCATCCCTGTGGGCATAGATAGAGAGGTAGTCTGTACCAAAACTTTCTTCGTACCAGTTATGTAATTCCATGTTCAAGTTTATACTGTGTCCAGTTGTTTTTCAAATATAGAAAAGCTTCGAAATCAGGCTGAATTATAAAAGGATTATTTCTTTTTTCTTCACCTATCGTAGAAACAGGGAAAGTTCCGTAATTATGTCCCGGATAGACTAATGTTTCGTCCGGTAGAGTCATTAATTTTTCATGTAATGATGAATATTCTTTTAGAGCATTCTCTACTGTGTGAGTTCCTCCTATTTTCCCGACAAAAAGTGTATCTCCTGTAAAAAGTGCATTCCCTGTATAAATACACATGGAATCCTCTGTATGGCCCGGTGTATGAATTATTTTTATATTTAAAGAACCGGGAAGAAGTATTGTTTCGTCTGAAATAATTAATCCTGTCTCTCCGTCTGTATGACCGTAAAGAAGAGGAGTTTTACCTGTGAGTTTTTTTATTGTGTTATTTCCGTTCGTATGATCGTAATGGCTGTGAGTGCAGAATATATATTTAATTTCCAGGCCAAGTTTTTTTGCCTCTTTTAAAATCATCTCGGGATTATAGGACGGATCAATTATAATCCCTGCCCCTCCTTCTTTATCTCCTGCAATATAGCTAAAATTTCTGTCTCCGCCGGGAAGAAGCTGTTTTACTATCATAAATAATCACCCCTTTTTCAGTGACCAGT
Source organism: uncultured Synergistia bacterium (assembly GCA_937888925.1). The sequence goes on from CALARM010000954.1 coordinate 866, forward strand.
GACCAGTGACCGGATATATTATCATATACAAAATATCACTCATCCTTCACCCTTCACTTTTCACTTTTTACTTTTTACTTTTCACTTTTCACTTTTCACTTTTCACTTTTCACGACTCCATAATTCTTTCAAGCTCTTTTAACAGTCCCGCCTCAAGTGTATCTGATAATTGAAATAATCCTTCATCTGTCAAGAGACAATAATTCGGATTCCCATGATAACTGTTATCTACCAGGGAACCTTTATTAACCTGTATGGCCCCTATTATATCTTCAGTATTTATATTTCCTTCGGTATTTCCTACCCTTTTATCTATAACATATACATAACCTTCTTTTATTTTCTCTGCTTCACTTATGGCATCCGGATCATGAAGTATTTCTCTGGATATTACACCGTGAAATACTTCAAGAAATGGTTTGTTCGGTATGAAATTGTCGCGCTTTAATTCCAGGCCTTCTTTCAATTCACCTGCTATTACCTCTTTTTTCATACCTTTTTTGAATATAATCTCAGTCCCGACAATAGATACAAATTTTCTCTCTTTTTCATCAATTGTAGATTCATATACATAATATTTCATTCTTCAGACCCTCTCTTTTACTGATATACATACTATTATGCAATATTTATATCAGTAAGTCAAATGTTTCGTAATGAAGGACTCATAATAGTTAAAGGAGAAATATATTTTATAGATAAGAATATTTTTCAATAAAAATTAAGAACAGGAGAGTAAATAATGTTGACAGGAAAAAGTGTAAAATGTATTAACTGTTCTGCCAATCTTGACGTTCCGGAAGGGGTAAATCAGATTTTTTGTGTTTACTGCGGTACTCAAAATTTGCTGGCAGATGTTCTGGAAATACCGGGACTTACTTTAATATGTCTTTCGTGCAATACAAAAAATAAAGACGATCATCTTTTCTGCAGTAAATGCGGAGGGAAACTTAAAGAAAAATGTCCCTGCTGCGGTCAGGCCCATCCGTTTAATACTGTTTTCTGTCCCGTTAAAGGCCTGAATATAAAAGAATATAAGGCTAAAAAAACTGAACTTTCATCTGAGTCAAAAGCAGAAGAATTTAACAGCAAAGGTCTTGAGTTATATAAAAAACAGAAATATGACGAAGCACTTAAATATTACGATAAAGCCATAGAAGCAGACGGAACATTTCCTCAGCCCTGGAATAATAAAGGCATTGTCTGTTACAATCAGGACAGGCTTGAAGAGGCCATTAAATGCTACGATAAAGCCATAGAACTTCATCCCGACTATGGTGATGCCTGGAATAATAAAGGAAAGATTTTTGACAGACAGAAAAGATATAAAGAGGCCATTAACTGTTTCGATAAAGCTATAGAATTGGAACCTGACTGCGGTGATGCCTGGAATAGCAGAGGGAAGGTTTTATCGTCTCAGTGGAAATATGATGAAGCGCTGGAATGTTTCATCAGAGCTTCAGAGATTAAACCTGACGATCTTAATATATGGAATAACAGGGGAGAAGCATTGTTTGCTCTCGGTAAATTTTATGAAGCCATTGAGTGTTACGATAAAGCACTGAAGATAAAACCAAACCACAGCCGTTCCAGAAATAACAAAGAGAAAGCATTGAAGGAATTAAATGAAAAGTGAGTAGTGAATAGTGAGTAGTGAGTAAAATAACTTTTCACTTTTCACTACTCACTTTTTCTACCATGAATGAAATTATCTTTCCAGCTTCTTTATATCCCCGTAGGCGCGATAAAAACCGCCTCCTGACGATTCTATTATCTGATCCACCACATAGGATGCCCCTTCTTCTCTTATATCCCTGGGGAACTGAACATTCCAGTCTTTATTATATCCTTCAGATATAACTCTGACCCTTAATTTACCGCCTTCTCTAAAGCATTTCACGATAACACCGTCTCCGGCACTTGTAACCCTTTCCATATGTCTTGTATCTGCTACTTCCACCGGTTTCGGTGCCGTAATACTCCTGCTCTGAGTTACCACTCCTGACTGGGCGCCTTTAATGGCTTCTTCAGATGCATCGATACATGCAAGAGAACCGTCTGTAGTAACAATATAAACATGTTCGTTAAAATACTGCATTGAATAGGCGGCACCGCACCCTGTGGCAAGTTTCCACAGACGTGTTCCTTCTTTATCAAAACAGTAAATAGAACCGTAATTATCTCCTGCAAAAACATATTTACCGTCTTCTGCGGCAGAACA
>CALARM010000955.1 GCA_937888925.1 uncultured Synergistia bacterium
GGTATCATTATGTTTATTGCTTCCTTCCCTGTTTTATTCTGGAATGAAGGCAGGGCAGTCAGAACTGCTCAGAGCCTTGCAGAAGGCTCGAAAAGTGTTATATCTGTCAGCTCCGATAAAGTAGATAGCGGGAATGAACAAAAACTTGTCCATCTGACAGGTCTTGCAACAACAAAAGAAACCCTTACGGATTCCATATTTAATGTTTCGGAAAAAGATGCAATTAAATTGATAAGACATGTTGAAATGTATCAATGGAAAGAACATAAAAAAAGTGAAAGCAGAAAACAGGTCGGCGGAAATAAAAAGACTGTAACAACCTATAGTTATGACAGGGTATGGTCTGATGATGTAATTAATTCGCGTAATTTCAATCAATCTCAGGGACATCAAAATCCTTCTCAGATGCCATATTCAGGAGAAGAAAAACAGGCAAATAACGTTACTCTCGGCACCTTTACACTCTCAAAATCTCTCGTAAATGCAATTACAGGCAGAACACCTGTTCAGATAAGTGCCGATACGCTCCCTGCCGACGTGAAGAATAAACTGGAATTAAGTAGTAATTACTATTACCTGGGTGATAATCCGTCAAATCCTCAAGTTGGTGATACGAGAATATCCTTTGAGGTTGTAAAACCTGTAACAGTAAGTATTATAGCCAGACAGAAAGGAAAAACCTTTGAACCGTATCAAACAAAAGCAGGAAACGCTATTGAACGTCTGGAAATGGGAGAAGTTTCCGCTGACGGTATGTTTAAACATGCTCAGGAAGAAAATACTGTTTGGACCTGGATCCTCAGGGCTGTCGGTTTTATACTTATGTTAATAGGATTGAATTTGATATTTGCTCCTATCGCGGTATTTGCAGATGTTATACCATTCATTGGAAGCCTTATCGGCGGAGGTATATTTTTATCATCTCTCTTTGTATCTCTCATACTCTCAAGTATAACCATATCGGTTGCATGGATATTCTATCGTCCTCTTATCGGAGTTTTACTTATAGCAGGAGGTTGTGTAGCAGGTTTTGCCATAATGATGTTTATAAAGAAGAAAAAATAATGGCTGAATTACTGTAGAAATTTTGAATTTATTCAATAGATTGATGTTGTATAGATTTGTATTGTATACAATTGGGTTACCTTGTTCTCAATCTGGGATCAAAGAGTTCATCCACGCCTGAGGCGAAATTTATGAGGCTGTACTGAAAAATTACTATGGCACACATAGGAGAGATCAAATAGGAATAGGCCTTCGGGATATATATTGCTCCTGTCTGAAAGGCAGCCATGTTGAGCATCATACCCCAGTTTTGAACTCTTAGAGGGACAAGACCTAAAAGCATAATACCAACGCTTGCCGTAATGGCTCCTTTGGCGATATTTATGAAATTTATCGTTATATATGGCATCATGTTCGGCATAAGTTCTTTAAACATGATATGAGTGGTGCTCATATCCATGATATGGGCGACTTCGATAAATTCTTTCTTTTTCAGCGTGAGAATCTGTGACCTTATTGACCTCGCAAGGGCCGGCCATGACCAGAGAGCAAGAATCAGGCCGAAAATAATCGGGTTTTTTATCCTGAAAAGGGCTGCAAAAATTGCCATAACAGGAAAACTTGGCACAGTAAGAAGGACATCTATCAGTCTCATCATAAAGGCATCGTATTTTCCTCCCAGAAGTCCTGCTGAAAGCCCTGTAGATACTGCAATAAATATACCGAAAAATCCTGTAGAGAATGCTATAAGCATAATATCCCTTGAACCGTGAATTAACTGTATTAAAATATCCCTTCCAGCATAATCTGTGCCCAAAAAATGAGACAGGGAAGGTGATTGAAAGCGATTTATATAGTCAGGCGTCATATCCAGAGGAATAAGAATTGGTCCCAGAAGGGCCGTAAGGAAAAATATACAGAGCATAATGAAGCCGAAGAAAGCTCTCCTGTTATGCTTTATGATTTTAAAAGAATTCCACAGATTTTTCAACATGTATATAATTCCTTTCTATAGAATATTTATCTATAGTCTTACACTTTTTAAAAACCGTAATTTATTACATAGCTAAATAAAATTATGTAAGGCTCAACGAGCTATTAGATTTTAGTTTATGTTTTAGTCTAACTGCTAATAGTAAATTAGCTTTAATTTCAAAAATTACACCTCTTTTTAAGAAATCTGCAAAATCATATATCTATACAACTAAAATCTATACATTTTTATTCAATAAAATATGAATCTATATAATATAAAATTATTCAAGTTTAATTCTCGGATCTAATTTTGTATAAACTACGTCTGCCACAAGATTTGCCAGAATAACTGCCACAGTAGTCACAAGAAATAATCCCTGTATAAGGCTGTAGTCTCTTGTATTTATGGCCTGTCCGAAGAAATAGCCGAGACCGGGATATCCGAATATTGTTTCTACAAGCATAGAGCCTCCGAGCATGGTGGCAAGAGTTATAGCAAGACCTGTAATCTGTGGTATTATGGCATTTTTCCCCAGATACTGTGTTAAAATTCTTGTTTCAGTAAGACCTTTTGCCTTTGCAACATTGATGTAATCCTCTCCCATTACACCTGTAGCACTTGCTTTCATGGCAAGAGCCCATCCTCCTATTGCCTGAACGGAAAAAGCCATAACAGGCAATATGGCATGATACAGGACATCTAAAATAAAAGGAAGATTAAAGCCCGGATCTACATCAGGGCCATAAGGGCCGCGCATCGGAAGCCATCTCAGATTTACTCCCAGTACTACCAGCAATATGAGACCTATGAGAAAATCCGGAACAGCCTGGGTAATGGTGGCATACAGAGTAACAATCGGTTCCAGAATGGTTTTCCTTTTCCATGCTATGGCAGCTCCCAGAAAAGAACCGGTAATGAAACTGACTGTTACAGACAGAGACGTTATAAGAAGAGTCCAGGGAAGAGATTTCCATATGATAACAGATACGGGAATTCTATAGGTAAGAGAATAACCGAGATTGCCATGAAATACCAGATTCCCTATATATTTAACATACTGGATATATACAGGCACAGTGGGATCATAATTCATCATTGTTTTTGC
>CALARM010000956.1 GCA_937888925.1 uncultured Synergistia bacterium
CGATAAGTGAAGAAAATGCCATAAAATGGACTGTAGAACTTGCAGATATTCTGAATTATCTCCATAATTCATTTCATCAGCCCATAGTCTACAGGGATTTGAAACCTTCAAATATTATTATAAAACCTGACGGAAACCCTGTTCTTGTAGATTTCGGCATAGCCCGTTATTACAATCCTGACAAAAATTCCGATACCTTCAGCTATGGCTCTCCCGGCTATGCAGCTCCTGAGCAGTATAAAGGAAGAGGGCAGTCCACACCTCAGAGCGATGTATTCGGCCTGGGAGTCATATTGTTTCAGATGCTCACCGGATATGACCCGTCACTCCATCCACTGCAATTTCCTTCAATGAAAAAATTGAATCCTCTTATAAGTGAAAAACTTGAAGAGATTGTATTAAAATCCATTCAATTAGATCCGTTGAAAAGATATATCAGTATGGTGGAATTTAAAGAAATACTTGAAAAATATAAAAAACCTTATAAATTTTCAAAAAATGAAACAGAAGAGATAAAAAAAACTTCTTCCCCTATAGCTTTTTCCTGCCATAACAGACTGTGCAGCATATTCAAAAGAATAACAATAATCTTATTCGTATTGAATATTACCGCAACATGCAAAGTAGTAACAACTTTTCCCTACAGTAAAGCAGCTTCTGCAAATGTTTTCTGGGGTATTACTTCATTATTAATAATATTATCTTCAATATTATGGACTATTTTTATGTTTAATGAGAAAGACGGGACTTCAGAAACACATAAAAATACTTCAATTACCTCATCTAAATCTGCTGATAAGACATTTTCTATAATTATTCTTTTAATAATGGTTCTTTCTCTCACATTTGTTCCGAATTTTCAAAAAGGAAGGGCAGATCAACAGTTCTGCCGGTGTGAGTGGAATTTAAAAAAAATGGCAGAAGCAATAGAATTGTATGGTACAGACAACAACGGGAATTATCCTCATGATCTTTATAAACTTCTCAGAATCAAAAAATATAACAACGAATTATATAATAATATACCTGCCTGTCCTCAATATGAGTTCAACAGAAACTATAAAAAACTGAATTCTTACGGTTACAGCTTCTCTGATAAATATGAAAATTTCACTCTCTGGTGCATAGACGGCCATCCTGATGCCAACGGGGAACCGGGCTTCCCCAGATACAGCAGAAATAATGGCATGGAATATCGTAAAGATAGATAAAAAGAAGAATTTCTGCGGGGTTATATTTTCTGTTTTTCCTTATTTTCTCTTATTTTTCTTATATCTGCATCCCATTTTTCCTTACCTTCATCCAGCCATTTTTTCATCTCCTGCCATGTCATGTCAATTGTTTTCTTACTGAGTTCTTTCTTTATCTTTTTTAATTCATTCATCGTTTTATCTTCTTTAATAATACATCACCTCCATAGGCGTAATTATATCAATTGCTTTATAGTTATATGGAATATACGTGGAAATTACTATCTAAAAAATCCCGGCACAAAAGCTCCGGTGGTCTTCATATATTCTTTATATTCATCACCGAACCGGTCAATCATCATTTTTTCTTCTTTTTCAATCCTGGAAGTCATAATTAAAACTGCCAGAATATTTGCTATAACTATAAGCCAGTTTGACATAACAAGGGTAGAGCCTATCCATAATAAAAAAGCCGCACTGTACATGGGATGCCTTACCAGCTTATAAGGACCCGATTTAATAAGTACATGTTCTTCTCTCAATTCCAGATATGGTGACCAGTATTTACCGAGAATGGAGTGAATCCAGAGAAATAAAAAAACACTGATTACTCCGATAAATACGCCTGTCCATCTCAGCCATAAAGGGAAACAAATACTGAACTTTTTGAATAATTCAGGATTATTCACAAAAATAATTATATAAACTATTAAACACATATTAAAGAGAATACGTATCAGGCGGGTTTTATTATTTTCATTTTTCAACAACTCTTTACTCAAGCAATTCAGTTTGCCGATATGTTTAAACCTGAAACCGTAATATAATCTTATAGTGCTGACAATTGCTACGAGAGAAACAAAAATAATAAAAGCAAGTTTTTCATTCATAATAAATTATTTCTTTTCTGGCTGAATCGTTAAAATCGCTTCTTTTCTGACCCTGGCATGGTAATAAGAAGGGGCCAGCCGGAGGCATTTTTCATAACATTCAAGTGCATCACTGTATTTTCCCTGTGCTTCCAGTATTTCTCCCTTTGTATCCCACGGGAGATGGGCACCCGGTTCAGATTGTATGGCCTGATTTATCAGGTCTGTTGCTTCATCATATCTTTTAAGTTTATATAAACAATAGGCTTTATCATTCAATACTCTTGTATAATAAGGATTGATTTCCAGAGCTTTATCGAAAACAGGTATAGCCTCTTCATATCTGTATTGTTCGACTAAAAGAGAACCTTCTGCTGCAAGGTCTGCCAGGTCCGTAGCAGGAGGCTTTACGGAAGAAGATACATATTTCCTGGCATAATCATTATTCGGATCCAGTGCCAGTACTTTATTAAAATACAGATCTGCCTTATCGTATTTTTTCTGGTGAAGATAAACCCAGCCAAGATTATTCAAGCAGATAATATCATTCGGCTTAATAGAAACAGCTTTCAAGCAGCTCTGAAGGGCTTCTTCACTTTTTCCGTCTGATTCCAGAGACACTCCTTTATATGACATAGCAAACACGTCATTCGGATTAATGTACAGGCATTTATTGAAACATTTCAGACCTTCATAATATTTCCCTGTGGCATTAAAGACAAGGCCCATGTAACTCCAGCCATTAATATTATGAGGATCATATTTCACTACCTTATCAAAACATGTCATGGCCTCAGAAAATCTTTTTAATTCGTATAAAGCTATTCCTTTTCTCAGTAATGCATCGATGTTAGACGGGTTGGCTCTCAGAGAATCATCAAAATATTTTATAGCATTTTCATATTTTTTAGCATCATAGAATTCTTTTCCTCTGTGATAAAAATTACTGGAATTATTGGAGGCGCTCTGGATAAACATAGCTATAACTATAATAAATGAAAATAAAATACCTGTTCCTATAATAGCCACTCTGGCAAGGATTTTAGTATTCTGTTCACTTCTCAGAACAGGATCATAGCCGATATTTACCGGCATGTGCCTTACAGAGGGAACTGAACAACCTGAATCGGACAGATATCTCTCCAGTTCCAGCCTGAAATCTTCCATATTTGAATAACGTTTCGTATGATCCATATGAATGGCTTTTCTTATAATAAATTCCAGTTCACCGTCGACGTGAGGGTTTAAAGGTTTCATGGGAGGAAATATAAAAGGTGTAACAGTAGGATCATATTTTGTAACCATCTGATAGAGTATGACTCCCAGGCCGAATATGTCTGTTTGAGGGCCCGACTGTCCCCTGTGTTTATGCTGTTCCGGTGCTGCATAGCCGGGAGTTCCGAATCTGAAGGTATCGGTATTTTTTCCCGGTGTATAATAGCGGGCTATTCCGAAATCTATGAGCTTTACATTTCCCCGGGGGGTTATAATAATATTGGAAGGTTTCAGATCTCTGTAAACAAGAGGGGTTTCAAAAGAATTATGAAGATATTCCATAATATCTGCAATTTCTATAATCAGTGATACAGCTTTATTAACAGGCATGAGTTCTTTAGAAGAATTCATTATTTCTTCAAGGGTTTTGCCTTCTATGTAGTCCATTGTAATATAATCACGGCCTTCATGGCTGAAGGCTCCATACATTCCGGGAAGTCCCGGATGGCTGAATCTGGCCATAATTTCTGCTTCTCTAAAAAATATTTCCCTTGCATTATCAGGTTCTAAAGACATGGCTTCCGGAGGAAAAATCTCTTTAACAACAAATCTGCCCGTATCTGTGAGTCTTTCTACAAGATAAACATTTCCCATGGCGCCGCTGCCAAGTAATTTATCTACTCTGTATATATTATTAAGGACAGTGCCCTTTTCAAGAGACACGTCTATTGCCTCCAGTCTGTCAAAATATCCTGCATTTGAGATTTTCCACAAAAAAATTCTATTAATCATTATATCATATTCGGAAGTTAAGGTTCTATTTCTCAGAAAAAATATGGAGCAATGAATTTTTTACAGATAAACACTTCAATGAACTCTTCTACTTATTAAAGGGTTTTTCATGCATAAACCCTTTCCATGAACCTCTATTTGAAAACACATGATATAATATCTAAGAGGTGAAACATATGATACTGGAAACAGGAACA